>QHZK01000349.1 GCA_003224635.1 Acidobacteriota bacterium
CACACAGAAAAAGGTTGAACTGAACCTTGTTGCCGTACGTTCGGCGAAGCTGGTCCATTTTCATGGCTTCTTCCTTTCGGCGCTTATTGGTGTTCGTAAAATCACCGGCGGACTTTGCCTCGAAGAAAACCGGGAAGTCTTCGGACCTGGCTCTCCTGGGCATGATAACCGCGTCAACGGGAATATTGACGGTCCGCGCGCCGTCTTCCAGCTTGACGGGTACATTGGTCCGAAAGCTGAAGGTGCCGGGTGGCATCGCCTCGAAGTGGATGCCGTCACCGCCGGCAAGCTCCTTGTAGCCGCGCGTTTCGAGCCAGGACTTTATGGCGGCGAGCTGGCGTTTCTCCTGCGCGTTGCGAATAATCGGATTGGCGACGGCCCCGCAGAGACGATCCGCCACGATGGTCGCGGCGCGGTGGGTCTCCGTCTCGGTGGGCGGTTGTTTCCTGCCGAGCCAAACGAAAATATCAGGGTCGGCCATTCTCTCGATGATTTTGGCGATTTTCGCGAGCTGGCGATCAACGTCGGCAGCCTTCATGCGGACCGGGAGCTTCTTTTCCAGCTCCATGCACTTGACGAGGTTGGTGGAGACCCCGGCTAGGCCGATGAGCCGGTCCACTGCAAGCGGAGGGCAGGTGGACATGCGAAGTGTCGGGAGTATCTCCGGGTGCTTTCGCATGAGGGCGGGCTGGATGTTCGTAATGTTGTCGGTCGCACGAAGCGCCGCCTCAACGTCCTTCGTAGTCTGGACGCGGGTGGTGCGGAACGCCTGTGGCGCGAATTTCATAAACCAGTCGTTGTACATATCGACGGACTGAACGATGTCCGCCTTCCACTGCTGGGTCTTGTCGCGGTTAACGGGCCTTCTTGGCTTCGGCTTCACGCGGCTTCTTGATTCTATGCAGCGCGGATTGGCGCGCTGTTCAGTTCGCGCTAAGAAGGTTATTTCAACCGCTTGAGCGTGTCAAGATAAGCCCAGCACGTGAATACACGGACCCCGATAGCAATATCGGCAGGAAATTGGAGACTATTGAATGGAGGACAGGCCACGCTACTGAGGCGTTCGCTTCCAAACCAGGACCGTATTCTCCGCCGAGGCCGCGACGTACTCCCCGCTGGGCGAAAAGGCGACGGTGATAACCGGAGCCTGGCTCTCGGACAGAGTCTGCTCGAGCTTTCCATCCTCCGCTGACCAAATCCTGACGGTCTTGTCTTCGCCCGCCGAGGCCACCCAGGCGCCGTCCGGCGAAAACTCCGCCCAGTGGACCGGGCCCTGGTGGCCGCTCAGAGTCTCCAGCAATTTCCAGTCCGGCACAGACCAGAGGCGGACTTTGCCATCCTCGCACGCGGTCGCGACGCGTTTGCCGTCGCGCGAGAAGGCGATGCCGAGGACCGTGGCCTGGTGCCCGGCGAGCGACTCCACCAGCTTGTGCTCGCTGAGCCGGATCACGACAGGGTCGGGAGCGCCGCTGGCCTCGATCTGGGCCACAACCAGCCAGTGGCCGTCGGGCGAAATGGTGAACAGGTTCGGCCGGTGCGTGAGGTCGGGAATGGTGACTCGGCCGCCGCGACCGCTGTTGGGGTTCCAGAAGTCGAAATTGTTATCCTTGCTGAGCGCCAGGTACTCGAGCTTCGGAAAGTAGCGCGGCGCGCCGAATCCCCCGCTGTTGCCGACCGCATTCACCTTGCCGAAGAGGGCGTCCTGGTCGATGTACCACTGGAAAGCAAGTTCCGGCGTGCGCGGAGGAGCGCCCTTCTCCTTGGTTTTTACCAGGCCGCTCGCCAGAAGGAAGAGCCGCGTAGGGGAAATGAAGTTCGCGGACTGGATCTGAAGGTCCGTGACGTTCTCGATGCGCGGCCGCAGCACCTTACGGACGCTGGCGTCGCTCAGGTTCATCAGCACGACTTTGTCCTCGCTGACCACGGCGAGGGTCGAGCTGTCGGGCGAGAACGCGCCAGCTGGAGAATAGCCCAAAGCCAGGTGCCCCTCGACGCGCCCATGGCTCACCCAGAGGGGTCGGAGCGGACTCCCAGGGACGCTTTCGACTTGTGCGAAAACTGGCTTCGCCACAGAGACACAGAGACACAGAGCAACAGCAGTCGGAAAAAGTCGAAAGTTGAAAAGTCGAAAGTTGAAAATCGAAACAAAGAACGTCGCAGGTCGTTTTCTTGCTTTCGACTTTCGACTCTCAACTTTCGACTGTTTACGACACTCGACTTTCGACCGCTCAGACAATCTCACCTCGCGCCATGCGGGCGACAAGCTCGCGGTCCGCTTCCAGGAAGTCGTAGGCGGGCAGTGAAGCGCGGGGCGCCCATTCCACGGCTTCAAACACACGGTTGCGGACCTCGCCACGATGAGCGGGCACGGCGAAGAAGACGACTTCCACGTACCGGTCGGGATAGCGGTGACGCAGGCGAAAAACCTCGTCACCCACCTCGGCGTCAATCGCGAGCTCCTCGGCCAGCTCGCGCTTGAGCGACGCTTTCAGGTCTTCTCCTTCCTGCACTTTCCCGCCCGGGAATTCCCACTGCAACGCGTAGCGATCGGAGCGGTGACGCTGGCATACCAAAATCCGGTCCCCTTTGGTTAGGATGCCGGCAGTCACCATGATGGGTGTGTCTTCTCGCATCGATAACTGCTGATTGTGCATCAGATAGCTCCAGGTGGGAAGAACGAATGGCGTCCATGAACCTGCCCGGAGCCGACGCGACCCCCGCCAGCCCCGCGCGGAGCGAGGGCCGGAGTCAGTCAGACGCCGAACTGCCGTTGGACGCCCGGTACCCTTACAGATGTCGGGGATTGCCCTACAGTTGCTGGGAAGGTATTTACCTGATTGTCGGAACGGCTCCCGTCTGGTAATTGATTGGTTAGGCGTTCGGTGCCAAGCCGCGGGCCAGGATGTAAGCTCAAGATCAGATGAAACGGCCCGAACTGCTGTGGTCCGTTGGGGCTACGGTACCGGTGACGGGAGACGGCCATGAAGAAGCGCATCAAGCAAGCTGTCCACGGGCTGGCTGCATTATTGGTGGTGGCTGTCGCGTGGCTGGAAGCGCCCGAACTGTCGACTTTAACCAACGATGTCGCGAACGACCCTGTTCCGATTCAGTCGACGCAGGAGGAACTTCTGCAGTCGGCGTCGTTCGCTAGCCAGTCGCCGACCGTATCTTCCGGACGGCAACCAGTGGCAGTTTTCGCTGTAGGGGGCTTCGAAATTTCTCCCTGCATTCTTTCTTTTGCCGCCCCCGCCAAAGCGGGGCGGGCCCTCCTCCGCTTGCTCGTGTTGCAGAGAAAATAAGCCCTAAACCTCAAGCCCCCCGCCCTGACCTGACACTGGTTTCATGCGCGAGCAGGCAACCGAGAGGGCGAGGCGCTTTGCCCTCTCGATCGTAAATCTCCGGTTGCCGTGTGTCCTCGAGGAAGGTGCGACCATGGCTCCACCGTCTGACGATGCTCGATATTCTCCCGCTTCAACTACGCCGATCGCAGTCAAACCGGCTGCTCCAGCTCCTCCGGCTGCTCTTGACCCTGTCATTTCAACTTGGCCGGTGGTTCTCGATCCGGGTATTCCGACCCTGCCCGCCGTCCTCGATCCGGTCGAGCTGACTAAACAGATTGGCTTGCTTCCCGCCTTGCAGTGGCCTTGGGGCGTCCCCCAAGAAGTTCGATTGGAGCTGCTCAGATGGCATGCAGCCGACCGGTGCACATTGGAGATCGCCTTTCCCGCCGCGAGCGGATGGGATCGCGTGATTGGCAAAGTTTACGCTACCGACCGCCCGGACGTCTACGACGTGATGGAGGGGCTCGCGCGAGCCGGGTTTGGCCCGGAAGCAGAGTTCTCGATTCCCCGGCCCATCGCCTATCTGCCCTCTTTGCGCCTGCTTCTGCAAGAAAGAGTCGAAGGGATGCCGGCGCAAAAGACTTTCAAACTCGGAGATGATCGCGAGCGGGCGGTGGCGGCTGAACGATGCGCGCGATGGCTGGCGCGGTTCCATACTGTAGCTCCACCGCTCGGTCGCGTCACAGACGTCGAGGAATTACTGAGGCGCAGCGAACGCAAGCGCCGCTCTATGATGGAGGAAGGCGGGGCCTTGACTGCCAAATCCGAGCAACTGTTCGAGCGGCTGAGGGCTGCCCGGTCGGCCCTCGCCGCCGTTCCCATGTGCGCCGGCCACGGCGATTATGCGCACAATCAGGTCATTTTCGTCGAAGGGCGCACGGTCACGTGGGATTGGGACGTTTATGACATCGCCGACCCCACGCGCGACGTCGCCAGCTTCATCGTCACCTTAAAGAGGCTGGCCCTGAAATCCTTTGGTTGGGTCCGCGCGCTGGATGACGCCGCCGAAGTGTTTCTCAAGACTTACCTGGACGTGCGCGGCTGTTCGTCGGTTGCGGCGCACCTGCCGTTCTACAAGGCCGCGTACTGCCTGTGGGAGGCGCACTGGGAGGTCAAGACCAAGCGCCGGCTCGGGTGGGGCGAACGGGCCCGGGCGATGCTCGACGAGGGCCTTCACACTTTGGACGGGGTAAAGTAACAAGAGCCATCTCATAACCTGGTCGCGGTTGTTGCCCTGCCCGCAACTCCGCCCAATCCTGGCGTCGCTCTGGAACAGTAGCGGAGACAGCCCCTAATTCGAGGTCGTGGAATGCCTGCCGAAGCCTCTCAAACCCGGAGGGGTCGAAGGCAGCCAGCGCGTTATTCAGCCGTGGAGAACTTGTAGACTGTTGTCTGATGATAGGTCT
>QHZK01000350.1 GCA_003224635.1 Acidobacteriota bacterium
CCCATGCCCACGGCCATCATTTTGAGCAGACCGCTCTCGATCTTGCCGGAGAAGTCCGTGTGCGGCTTGACCCGGTTGACCACCACGACCCCGTCGGCCTCCGCAGCCGCGCGGTCCATGAACGCCTGGAAGCCTTCGGGGGTTTCGCCCAGCGAGGCAGCGGCCATGTCCGAGCGTATTTCGGCCCCAACGTAGTCCGAGCGCACGCCGTAATCCTCAAGAATCTTGCTCTGGCCCTCAGCAGTCCCGCCCCCGTGAGTCCCCATAGCGGGGAAAACGAATGGCTCGGCGCCTTGCGTCCTAAGCCAGGCGCACACGCAGCGCACAATCTCCGCCAGGCTCGCGATGCCCCGGCTTCCGGCGGAAACAGCAATCCGGCGATTGCGCAGTCGCTCCGACGCGATACGGAGCGTGGAGAGCCTTGCGCCTATTTCCGCTTCCAGTTGCCGGATTCCCGGCAGGCCCGGCACGGTCCTCTCCAGATACCGGAAGCTCGCCAGCGGGACGTGTCCGTTGGCCGCTGATGGATCGAGAAACGGGCTCACGAGTTCATTCTACCCCTTCTGCTGTTCTGCGGCTCACGAACGTGCTGTCACGCGAGTGATCGGACTGGCGCGCGCCGGCGCTGTTCCTGTAACCTGTCGTTCTGGCGCCGTCGAGAGGAGGCCTTGTCTCTGCGGAGGACTCTGGTAAGAACAACTCTGGCGCTCGCGATCCTGGGCGCAGCCATAGGAGCGGCTCTCGCGGTGTTTCTCGTGCGGGGAAGCGGCAAACTGGTGGTCCTTCCAGTCCCCACAGGATCCTACGCGGTGGGAAGGGTTTCTTACGACTGGGTAGATGAGTCGCGCCAGGAGGTTTTCGCGCCGAAGCAGGGAGAGAAGGGGTCAGGCGCGAAACACAAAAAACGGGAACTGATGGTATGGTTCTGGTACCCGGCGACGCCGGACTCAGGCGCCAAGCCGGGCGCCTATCTTCCAGGCAAATGGGGACGCGCGATCGAGAGGGACCGAGGCCCTTTTCTATGGCAGCGCCTCGATTGGGTCCAGGTCCATGCCATTCCGGACGCGCCGGTCTCGGCAGCCCAGCCGGGCTATCCGGTCCTGATCTTCTCGACCGGCTACGGCCGGGTGCCGACCGACTACACGGTGCTGGCGGAAGATCTCGCGAGCCACGGCTACGTCGTGGTCGGAATCGCCAATACGTACAGCGCTCCCGTGGTTGCATTCCCGGACGGACGCGTGGTAAGCCGCGTCCGCGAGGCCGCCCTCCCGGAAGGGTCGCGCCTGGCCGAGAAGACCGCCGCCGACAGGCTGGTAATGGTCTGGGCGGAAGACGTCATCTTCGTCATCGACCAGCTCGATCGCCTGAGCACCGACGCGAGCGGCGGGTTCTTTGGGCGCCTGGACGTCACGCGTCTCGGCGTCTTCGGGCACTCCTTCGGCGGCGCTGCGGCGGTCGAGGCCTGTAGCCGCGACAGCCGTTGTAAAGCCGCGGTCGATATCGGCGGCGCGCTCTTCGGAGACGTGCCGAGGGTCGGATTGAAGCAGCCCTGCATGTTCGTCCTGGGTGAGCGCGCGACGCCTCCTCGAATCGTCTTCTTGACGCATCGCTTCTCGCGCCGCGAGGCCGAAGAAGAGCTGGCGCGTGAAATCCGGGACATGGATTCCGCCTCGAGGGCGGCGCTTGCGGCCTACAAGGTCAGCGTTCACGGCGCGCGGCATTTCAACTTCTCGGATTCGGCCGTGCTGTTCAGTCCGATCATGAAAGCCGGCGGTACGCTGGGCTCGATCGAGGGCGCCCGCGGCCTCAGGATCACGAGCGACTACGTGAGGGCCTTCTTCGACAAATACCTGAATAACGCGGACTCGCCTCTGCTCGACGGCGCGCCGTCCGAATATCCTGAGGTCAGTTTCGAATCGCGCGCGGGACCGACAGGCGTTTCACCCGAAACAGGTAAGTAAGCTGTGTTGGCTTGCACCCCAATACTTGCGGGCGGGACGCCCGCGCTCCCCAAAAGTGCCTATACCTTGGCAACTTCATCGGACGGGGCGGTCAAGGGAAGAATAAGCTTGAACACTGTGCCTTCCGGACCGGTCCTCTCGACGCTCACCTGGCCGCCGTGGTCCTGAACGATTTTCTCGACCGCGGTAAGGCCCAGCCCGGTACCGTTTTCCTTGCCGTAGCTCACAAAAGGCTGGAACAGGCTCTCGCGCACGGACGGCGGGATGCCAGGACCGTTGTCGGTGACGCGAATCTCCAGTCCCTGCGGGGTCCGGCGGGCTTGCACCTCGATTTTCCCCGAATCCGGCGACGCGGCTTCGCAGGCGTTGAGCAGCAAGTTGTGGAAGACGCGTTCGAGCTTGCCCGAATCAAACCAGCCCTCTCCCCCGCCTTCCTGGGAAAATGTTATGGCAATGCGGCGGAATTCCGGCCGGGCGTGTACGCTCTGGATGGCGCGCTCGAGGACCTCGCCCACGCTGCCATAGACGGGTCGAAGCGCCTCGCGATCTTTGGAGAACCCCAGAAGTGAGCTGATCTGCTCGGTCATGCGGTTCACGGCCAGGCGAATCTCTTCGTACAGGTCCTTGCGCTGCTGCGCGTCCGGACTCCCTTCCGACAGAAACTCCGCGTAGGCGAGGATGGCCGTCAGTGGATGGCGGAGGTCATGAGAAATGGTGCTGGCCATGCGCCCGATGGTCGCCAGTCGCTCGGCGTGAAGCAGCTCTCTCTGGGTTTGCTCGATCGTCCGGCGCATCCTGTCGAAGGCGGCAGTCAGCTCCGAGACTTCGTCGTTCCCTCGCGCCTCGAGAGGATAAGCGAAGTCACCGCTCTCGAGCGCATGCACGCCCCTCACCAGGTTTGCGAGCGGGCGGGTGAACGTCGTCGAAATCAGGAAGACGAGCGCGCTGCCGGCCACGACCGCCGCCAAGCCTACGCCCAGAATCCAGCGGTTCAGACTCTCGAGGAACGCGGTCGCCTGATCGTAAGACTTGAGCACGCTCAGGCTGACGGCCGGAGTGCCGCCCGGAGCGAGCTCGACCGAAGTAGAGAGGAACTTCTCGCCCCCCAGTTGAACGTCCTGAGGTCCCAAGCCCGCCGCAAGGAACCGCTCCGCCTCGCGCTCCAGGTCCGCCTGCTGGGTGGCGGAAAGCGTGCTGACCACGATCGTCTTTCCGTACCGAAAGGCGGCCTGGCTCGAGGCGACCCGGCTCAAGTCTTCAGCCACGCGATCGTCGATCTCGTACCCCACCGCCAGAACACCCAGAAGCGTGTGCTCCGCGGGCGAACCGAAATAAATGGGCTGGAGGAAAACCTCAAAGAGGTGGCCGCTGCCAAACCACCAGTCGCGCGTTTCGCCGTCACCGAGCGAGCGACGCAGGAATCCCTGGGCTTCGCTCCTGCTGAAACCGGCGGTAGCCGTATCCAGGGCCACCAGCTTTCCAGAGCGGTCCGCCAGGACAAAGAGGTCGCTGCCCACCAGCCGCCAGAAGTCGGTGGAGGCGTCCTGGATCGTCGCCGCATGCTCGGTGGTCATCACGGCCTTGAGCGACGGCAGGTTGGCCAGCAAAGCTGCCGAGCGATCGAGCATTCTTTCACGCTGCCGCTGGAGGCTCTGGAACGTCACCACCGAACTGCGCAGCCCTTCGAAGATTTCGTCTCGCACTTGCAGCCGGACGCGGTGCCGCACCACCAGCAACGTGGCCCAGGTCAGCGAAGCCGAAACGATCACCAGCGACAGCAGGAACTTAGTCCGCAGTTTGCCTTTGAACATACAAGTACAGTGACGAGTGACGAGGAACAAGAAGTCAGAAGCCAGAAGTCAGAAGTCAGAATGGGAAATAAGCAGCAGGTCATTGTGCGTAAATGATGAAGGATGACTGCTCCGCCCCAGGGCTCCTCTCCCCAAGCGGCGACGGGAAGTAAGCCTGAATTTGACGTTGTGCCTTCTGACTCCTGACTCCTAACTTCTGACTTCTGACTTCTGAGTTCTGGCTTGTTGTCACTTGTCACTTGTCACCGGTCACTGCTCTTTAAGGTACGAATTTGTAGCCAGCGCCGTGCACCGTCAGGAAGTGGACAGGGTCCGCAGGATCCTTTTCGAGCTTTTGCCGCAGCTTCAGGATGTGATTGTCAACGGTGCGGGTCGACGGGTAACAGTTGTAACCCCAAACCTCGTTCAGGAGTTCCTCGCGCGAAATGACACGCTCTCGGTTTTGCGCGAAATACTTCAGGATCTTGAACTCCTGCGGCGTGAGGGGAACCGGACGCCCTGCGCGCGTCAGCTCCATCTTGGGAAAATCGACGGATACTTCGCCGAAACTGTATCGGTCGCCGGCCGCCGCCCTCCGGGAGGCGCGTCTCAGGACAGCCCTCGCGCGCGCCAGGAGCTCTCTCGGACTGAACGGCTTCGTGACGTAATCATCGGCGCCGAGTTCGAGCAGCAAGACCTTATCCACTTCGTCGTCAGCGGCGCTCAGGATAATCACCGGCAAAGCGGGAGCTTCCTTCTTGATCTCGCGGCAGACCTCTCGCCCGGGCATGCGGGGCAGCCTCAGGTCCAGGATCACCAGGGCGGGAACAGAGGCGCGAGTCGCCGCCAGCCCCGCTGCCCCGTCCGACGCTACCTCAACGGAGTATCCCTCCGATTCAAACAAATGCTTCAGGGCCTTATGAATCGCGCGATCGTCCTCGATAACCAGGATCTTTTCCATAGCCTCGCCCGGTTTGAGCAGCGCATGAAGTATAAACCAAAACGCTCGGGAGTTCGGGGTTCGGAGTTGTATCAGTTTTCAGTTAGTTGTTAACACTCGCGCCTTGCCCGACGTCTATCCAGCCGAGAGCCAAGCCCTGCCAGGACCTCCGTGTCGGCTTGACTGCCTGGGGAGGGGCGCGCTGGAAGGCTCGGCTGTGGAAGGAAGCGTTGACATAGGCCCGAGAATCGGGGAACGTCAGCCCGTGACGCCGGTCGTGACCGAGATCTCCGAGGACGCACAGCTCGTGATCGCGGCGCGCAACGGTGACCGCGCTGCGTTCGGCCAGATCTATCGCCGCTACCGGCGCATGGTGCACGGTATCCTGCTGGCTCGCGTGCCGCCGGACGAAGTGGATGACCTGGTGCAGGACGTCTTCCTGCTCGCGCTCCGGCGGCTCGGCGCGCTGCGCACCGCGGCGGCCTTTGGCGGATGGCTCGCGTCGATTGCGCGCAACCGCGCGAGCGATTACCACCGTCAATCAGAGGACAACGCGGAGCTGACCGACGACGTAGCCGAGAAGTCTGCGAGCGCGCCCGACCGAGAGGCAGTAACGGTCCTGGCGGTGATTCGGAGCCTGCCTGAGGCCTATCGCGAGACGCTGATCCTGCGCCTGGTTGAGGGTATGACGGGCCCTGAAATCGCCGCGCGCACCGGTCTCACGGCGGGCTCCGTGCGCGTTAATCTGTACCGCGGAATGCAGCAGCTACGGGAAAAGCTGGGGATGACACCAGTCAGGGGCATTGACCGGCTGTAGCGGCGAGGCTGCCGGAGGGAAGGTTCGACGAAGGGGAACAATCCATGGGAGACAATTATTTGTGGGACGGTTCGGGTGAACCCGACCCCGAAGTCGGGCGCCTCGAGCGGCTGCTCACCCAGTTTCGCTCGGAGCGGCCGGCGCCGGAATTTCCGGAACGGAAATATTCCGAGAAGGGCTGGCGACGGCCTCTGCGCTGGACTGAAGCCCTGCGACCCTATTGGGTTCGCCGGCTGGCCGTGGTCGTGGCCACTGCGGTCGTGCTTGTTGGAGTGTGGCTCGCGCTGCATCGTGCCAAGCCCGTGGGTACGGCGCCGCCCGGCTGGCAGGTCGCGAGCCTCGCCGGCGCTCCAAGAATCGGAGCAAGCCGCATCGGGAACACGGGCCGTTTCAGGGTCGGGCAGGTGCTCGAGACCGACGCCGCCTCACGGGCCAGCATTAGCGTGGGGGAGATCGGACAGGTGGAGGTCGAAGTCAGCACGCGCCTTCGCCTAGTCGAGGCGCGCGACTCGAGGGGCCGGCTGGCTCTCGATCGGGGCACGATCCGGGCCGCCATCTGGGCGCCGCCCGGCCAGTTCATCGTCGACACGCCTTCCGCCGTGGCGGTGGACCTGGGCTGCGCCTACACGCTGACGGTCGACGACTCGGGGGCGGGTCTGGTGCGCACCACGCTCGGCTGGGTGGGCTTCAGGCTCGACGGGCGCGAGTCGTTCATTCCGGCGGGCGCCGTGTGCGCGACCAGGCCCGGCATCGGACCCGGCACGCCCTACTTCGATGATGCTTCGGAGCCGTTCCGCTTGGCGCTAGCCAAGCTCGATTTTGACCGCGAGGGTCCCGAGTTGCAGGAGACGCAGCTTCGCCTCGTGCTTTCTGAAGCCCGCCCGCGCGACGTCTTGACACTGTGGCACCTGCTCACGCGCCTGGGGCGGAGAGATCGGGCTCGGGTGTACGACCGCCTTGCGGCGCTGGTCCCCCCTCCCACGGGCGTTACGCGCGACGGCGTGCTCGGCGGTGACAGGCAGATGCTCGATCGGTGGTGGAACCGGCTCGGCCTGGGTGACACCTCGCTCTGGCGCACGTTCGAGCGTTCGTGGCCGCAAGATAGCAAGTGATCGAGACGTTGGAGGGCGCGCTGGCTCGCCTTTCGTAGGGGAGCACGTTTACGGCGCTCCCAAAGAAAGTGGCGAGTGGGTAGTGGGTCAGTTTGTCAGGGCTTCGTGGCAAGCCCGCAAACCGATGAGCGTGGCGCGTTACGCGCGATGGCTCCGAGGTTGACCCACCGGACTCT
>QHZK01000351.1 GCA_003224635.1 Acidobacteriota bacterium
TTGGCAATGTCGAGCGCAAGCGGGGAAATCTCGCCGCGGCGGCGGAGCTCCTGACGCAGAGTCTCTCAGTCTATGGCCGGCTCAACGCCAAGCGTAACCTAGCCTACTGCTTTCTCGGCCTGGGAAACGTTGCTGCCGCCGAGGGCGAGGCCGAGCGGGCAGCCCGGTTGATCGCGGTGGCCGAAAAGCTCTTCGACGAGGCCGGGGTCGCGCTCGATCCCGACTACCGCACGGACTACGAGCACAGCAAACGGCTGGCACAGGCCTCGCTGGGCGACGATTTTGGCCGCATCACCGACGAAGCCCGTGAGATGCCGTCAGAGGTTGCGATCGCATACGCAGGGCGTCGTTCGAGCTAGAGGCACCCTCCGAAGTGCGTCCAGTCACAGACGAATGTCGCTAAGCATCGCAGTGCGCCCCGGTGGCGAGAGCTTTCGGGGCTTCGTGTTTTGTGCTGGAGGGGTCCGGTGCGCCGCGTCGGATCGATGCGGGCGTGGAGACGCCGCTCAACACCTCGCTACGTTGAGCATCGTCGGATCGCGCGGACGGCGCTCGGAAATAAGAAGCTCACGGTTTCCCGGAAAATCGATAGACGATCACGTCTCCGGTTTGCATGTCGGCATGAAGGGTCAGCGTCTTCGCGTTCCCGCCACGCGCATCGAAAGACCTCGCCGCCCATAAGGCGACGATCCACAGCGCGACGGTTCCCGAGAACATGAGAAATCTCCTCACGCGAGCGCGGCGGCGTGTGCGTCGAAGGGATCGACTGTTCATATTGGCCTCCATGCCTCTGGTTGTGGGCGGACCCGGGCCCCCGAACAAGAAGCATCGGTTGTGCCAACGCCGCAACAGCTTACGTTGCCGTAGGAGCGGGTGGGCGAGACGGGCGTCGTTGGTAATTCTTGCACCGGATCCTGGAAGGGACGGCAGAAAGGGGACAGTGGTGGTCCCCGCCCCGAAGGGCTTTCCCTATCCGCGGGTCGGCGTTGGATGATCCCCACGAACGTTGGATCCCGATCCGAAAGCTAGTACTGGCGCCGAATCCGCGAAGGAGTACGCTCCAAACGGACGGCGTCGTCCCGGATCCCGACGATCAGGCCGAGCAGGAGCGCTTGATCGCGAGCGTGCGCGCGGCGCTTTCCGGGGAGGAGTTCAAGCAGGCCTGGGACGAAGGGAGAACCCTCGAAGCCCGGTTTGTTCTAGAGGCCAAGCAGGGCTGACGTTGAATCCAATTGGAAGAGTCCGATAACCTGGTGAGACAACAAGGGAGATGCAAGGGGATGTACGATCCTCCCCGCTGGAAGGCCACAGGTGTTCGGTTGCGATGCGCGTCGCATGCTATCGCACCCGCAGAGCATCGATAGAAGAGAGGAGATCGACCATGACGGATCGCCACGGGAAGGTTCAGGCTCCGGCACGAGTCGCCGTTCCGATCGCGGTGGCATGTTTCTTGGTCATCGTATGCGGTGCGGCAGGTGATTCGAAACTGGCGAGGTACGAGGCCGAGGCGCAGAGCGTCAAGGCGCATATTGTCACCTTCGACGAACTCGACTTCGACGTCTTCACCCACCAGAAGTGGGACCGGCTGCACGAAAGTCATTCCAAGGACGTCCTCGTGCACTGGCCCGACGGGCATACCACCCAGGGCATTGAGCGGCACATCGAGGACCTGAAGGCGATGTTCGTCTACGCGCCCGACACGCGAATCCTCGTTCACCCGGTCAAGTTCGGCTCGGGGGATTGGACCAGTGTGATCGGGGAGATGGAAGGGACGTTCACGAAACCAATGCCCACGGCCGACGGGAAATCGATCGCGCCCACGGGCAAGCCGTTCAAGCTGGCGATGTGCACCGTCGGCCATTGGAAGGGCGGCGTGATGGACGAGGAGTATCTGTTCTGGGACAATCAGGCCTACATGAAGCAGATCGGCCTCGCCCCGTAGCAGGCCGGGAACGGGGTCTCCAACGCCCTCCCTCGAATGTGCAGGGGCGTGACGCGCTATGGCATCGCATCGAGGTCGACCCAGGCTCCGCTCTGGAACACATCGATCTTCATGATCGGATAGATCTCCCAGATCGTGACGCGGCGGTTGCCGACTTGATAATGGGAGCCGCTTTCTCGAGCCGCTCGGTTACGTTCCGCTCGGTAGGAGATCGTCAAAGCGATGTTCGCCCAGGAGGCCAATCGACCGCATCAGCCTCCTTGTTCCCCCGCTCCCTCGACAGGCCAGCGAAAATGGAGCGGATCTCTCAGATTTTGCAATTCCCGATAATAGTAGAGCGGGGTCGGGCGCTTGCCCTTGAACCTCAACTTCTTAAGGAACTCGATTTCGTCCTCAGCGGCATCGCCGCTGAGGGAACGGTCACGGAGGAATTTCTTTAGCCCCGCCTCTCCCCCGAATGGCTCGTCAGGCTCTCGTTCAACGAATTCAAACTTTCTTGGGGATCCCGGGGCCAGCCTGCGGTTCAAGACGATTTCCATACCGAAGCTCGCGAGGTCGATATCCCAGGATTCAATCAGAGGGTCCAGAAAGGCAATGCAGCTTTCGGCGGACACGTTGAAGACATCGGTATCGAGGAACTCAAGGATAACAACTCGCATCTGCTCATAGGTGCGACCCGTGAGTCGAGCGACCAGGTGAAGCCAGTTTTCGCTCTCCAATTCTTCCTTGGCGACTTTCTTGACGACGTCCAAGAGCTTCTGGGTGACGAGGCGTTCGAACTCACCGAAGGGTTCCTTCTCAAAGATCGCGCGTATCTGGTCTTTTTTGACGGGTGGGCACTTGCGAAGAATCAACTCGCGAACTTCGTGTAATAGAGGTGGCGGTGGATCGCCGAGGCTTCTCCTCAATTCGTCCTTGCGCTGGAGGTCGGCCAGCTTGGAGAGCTTCCCGGCTGGGATCTTCAAGAGGAGCTCCATCTTGCCATAGACATCTGTTCGGTCGGGAGCCGGGGGCAATTTCTTTCGAGTCAGCAGCTGGGAAATGTAGGACTCCGTCACTTCGGCGGCGGCCGCAAGATCTTTCTGTTCAAGCCCCAACTCGACGAGCCGCTGTCGGATGACCAAGGAAACGTCCATGAGGTGCCCTCGCGTGATTAACTAGAAAAGCTTAAGCAACCAAGATAATCTCACACGACACTTGACAAGTCAATTAACTTAACCTATCGTAGTTAATGGACAGCGGGACTATTCAGGCGGGCTAAACTAGCTTTGATTATCTGATAACCCCTTTGGCCAAGACAACCTAGGAGGTTGCCATGTTTGCACGCCGGGTCTCCATGGATCTGAAGCCCAATACCAGTGCGGAGTTTACGCAGAAGCTGGAGAAGGAAGTCATCCCCATGCTCCGGAAGCAGAAGGGTTTCCAGGACGAAATTTCCTTCGTTGCCACAGGCGGCGCGAAGGCGTTCGGAATCAGTCTGTGGGACAAGTCCGAGAGCGCCGACACCTACAGCCGCGAGACGTATCCTGAAGTCGCGAAGATCCTCGCGAAGTTTGTTGAGGGAACTCCTCGGGTCGATACCTACGAGGTCTCCAACTCGACCTTCCACAAGATCGCCGCCCGACTGCCGGTCTAAGACAAAAGGGTTCATTCATATGAGGGGGCGGACCGGGAGTCCGCTCCCTCGCATTCTGTTCTTCATGTCGGCTCGCCTTCACAGCGGGCGCCACCGTCGCTTCACCGGCCGCGCGCCCGACCTTGAGCGTCCCGGCACAAGGCCTGCAATCTAAACATGTAAGGAGAGGGCAGAGGAGCCAACCTTGCCCAAATGTCAAACATGCCAGAGACCAAGAGCAGACCCAAGACCGAGTCCCCAGCAACAAGAGGAGCCTCAACCATGAACGTGAAGCCTTTGGCCGATCGCGTCCTCGTTCGCCGCCTCGAGGAGCAGGAAGAGAAGCGCGGCGGCATCATCATTCCGGATACCGCGAAAGAGAAGCCGCAGCAGGCGGAGGTCGTGGCGGTGGGCCCCGGGCGCGTCACCGATGATGGAAAGCGCGTCGCGCTCGAAGTGAAGAAGGGCGACAAGATCCTCATGGGAAAGTACTCCGGCACCGAGGTCAAGATTGACGGCAGCGAGTACCTGATCATGCGCGAGGAAGACGTTCTCGCCATCGTCGGCTGATTTCCCGGGGCGGACAGGACTCCATCCATAAAGGAGTGATGAGCATGGCTGCAAAAGAAATCATCTTCGACGAAAAGGCGCGCCAGGCGGTGCTGTCCGGCGTGCAGACGCTGGCCAAGGCGGTCAAGGTCACGCTGGGACCGCGCGGCCGCAACGTGGTCCTGGACAAGAAGTGGGGATCGCCCACGATCACCAAGGACGGCGTGACCGTCGCCAAGGAGATCGAGCTCGAGGATCGCTACGAGAACATGGGCGCGCAGATGGTGCGTGAGGTCGCGACCAAGACCTCCGACGTCGCGGGCGACGGCACCACGACCGCGACGGTGCTGGCGGAGGCGATCTTCCGCGAGGGCCTGCGGAACGTGACCGCGGGCAGCAATCCGATGGGAATCAAGCGCGGGATCGACAAGGCGGTCAAGGCCGTCGTCGAGTATCTGAAGACGCTCTCCAAGAGCGTGAAGGATCCCAAGGAGATCATGCAGGTGGCCTCCATCTCGGCCAACGGCGACCAGGAGATCGGCAAGATCATCGCGGACGCCATGGACAAGGTGGGCAAGGACGGGACGATCACGGTCGAGGAAGCGAAGTCCATGGAGACGACGCTCGATCT
>QHZK01000365.1 GCA_003224635.1 Acidobacteriota bacterium
GAATCCGCCGTCGACCGTGAACCCCGTGACCACGATCGACGGGCACAGCGCCTCGCGGTCGCTCGCACAGTACTCGCAGGCGCCGCAGGTGGAATAAATCCAGGGGATGCCGGCGCGGTCGCCCACCTTGAAGTTCGTGACGCCCGCACCCACCGCTTCGACCACGCCCACGGCCTCGTGGCCCATAATCAGAGGCAGCTTGGGCAGCCGCCATTCGCCCGACGCAAGGTGCAGGTCGGTGTGGCAGACGCCGCAGGCCTTGACTCGGATCAACATTTCGCCCGGACCGGGTTGTGGGTCGGCGACGACTTCAACCACGAGCGGCGCACCGGGCTTGTGGAGCACGGCGGCTTTCATGCGTTTGGGATATCAGATTTCGGATTGAGCAGAGGTAGCCACGGTCAGCTCTTTCCTGAGCGTGGGCATCGGCTTCCGGACAAGAACCCACGGTCCATTACGAGGCGAATTGACCGTGGCCACCGCTCGACGTGATGCACTACTACTTGGGAATCGTGACCTTGGCAAAGATAATGGCGAAGGTGTACAGCGCCATCGACTCGATCAGCACCAGGGCAAGGATGAGCAGGAACTGGATCCCAGGGCGAGCCCCCGGGTTGCGCCCCAAGCCCTCACACGCTGCCGCAGTCGCCCTTGCCTGCGCATAGCCGCAGCCCGCTGACGCAATCGCCATGGCAAATCCGGAAGTGATGGCGATCCACTTGATGGTTTCGGGAGTCGCCCCACCTCCCGGCGTCTGCCCAAAAACAGGTACCGCCACCAGTAAACCCGCTGCCGCGAACAGAAACATCAGGATGCTACGCTTCACTTCTTCCTCCTTGAGGCCCGACCGCCTATGGCGGTCAAACCCCTTATGAATTTCCGCCAGGAGGTGGTTCCCCGACACCGCATCGTACAGACGGGGCTCACACTGGTCGGTTATGTGATGCCGCGCGAACCTGCTACGCCTTCAAACCGGACCTTCCCTCCCCTCTCCCCTCGCGGGAGAGGGGCAGGGGGTGAGGGGCGCCTGTTGCTCAATTCTACAGAACCAGCAAAATCGGATCAGTGCTCCTCCGACACGGCAAGGCTGATGTAAATGGCCGGAAGCAACATGAAGATGTAAGCCTGCAACAGGGAGACAAAGATGTGCAAGGCCGCAAAAAGGACAGGGACGAGGATCGGGACGAGTCCCGAGAAAACCTGGTCCAGCAGATCACCAACCATCATGTTGGCGTAGAGACGGACGCTGAGCGAAAGCAGCCGTCCAACATTGCCCACGACTTCGATGGGAAACATGATGAAGCCGATGAGGAACATCGGCCCCCAGACGTGCTTGAGATATCCCAGGGGTCCGTGTTGGCGAAGCCCGTGAAAATTGTAATAAAGGAACGCGGCTACCGCGCAGCCGAGTGTCACCTGGATGTGGGCGGTGGGCGTTTCAAGAGTCGGGACCAGACCAAGCAGGTTGCACAGCGCCACCAGAATACCCAAAGTGCCAATCATCGTCACATACCGGCCCCCCTCATGACCGATGATCTCGTCGGTCATGTTTCGCGTGAACTCGACCACGACCTCCATCAGATGCTGGAACTTGCTTGGGTTTTCCACCGACAACCGCGATTTCAGGACCGCTGCCGCCACGAGGATTACCAGGAGCGCCAGGATTTCCATGGCGATGTAATCTGGAATCGGATGCGCGGCGCCGGGCTCAGGGGGCCGCA
This sequence comes from Acidobacteriota bacterium, assembly GCA_003224635.1. Taxonomy (GTDB): domain Bacteria; phylum Acidobacteriota; class Terriglobia; order UBA7540; family UBA7540; genus QHZK01. Next base: position 1,722 of record QHZK01000365.1, read on the forward strand.
GCCACTCGAACCCCGGCGCTGCCGCGATCGCCGCCAGCAGCGCATTGACGGCGCCACCGAATAGCTTATTGAGCAGCGCCGTGAACCACAATTCGTGTTCCATAGTGTGTCGCTCACATCCCGCTCGTCGGTTTTGAGAAGCTGAGAAACGATGAACAACCTCACGCAAAGGCGCCAAGGCGCAAAGACCTGCCCTTAACGCAGCCAAGGGACCTGCAACGGGAAACTCTTTGTTGCTTTACGATCTTGGCGGCTTCGCGCCTTTGCGTGAAATGCGTTTGACTCTGCAACGATTTCCTCAGACCTTCGAGTCGCTACGAGGCTCGCAGACCGTATCGAACCTGGATGATGGCCTCGACCAGAACGCCACCGACCGGGACGAAGAGTCCGGCCATGACTGCGCCTAAGGGCAGCCAGCCTGTCCGGTAGACCAAGTAAACCCCGGCAAACGCCAGCGGATACCGCGCCGCAAATTTGAGGACCACGCGCTTGGGAACGCGGGGCTCGGCGGCGCCGAGCGCCTTCACCACAGCCTGGTGGAGCCACCGGTAATTCAAGATAGCCAGCGCCGCGCCCAGCGCGAATGCAGCCGCTACGCGCGCGCTTCCGCTCAGCAGGGCGGCGAGGGTCCCCGCCAGGGCTACAGCCGCCATCCACTGCGGGAGGCGCGCTTCAGCTCGCGCCGGGTCCGCGGTTTGAAGTGTCTCCGCTCCCATCCCCTTCGCTCCGCTCAGGGCAGGCTTTTTCAGCGCGCGTCAGGATGCGCAGGACCTCGATAAACCCGGCGGCCGCGCCCACCACGGCCATCACCACGGCCAGTACCGGGCTCGTGCGCAGCCACCGGTCCAGACACCAGCCGATCGCGTAACCTGCCCCAAGGCCGCCCGGCAGAATGAAGCCCAGGCCCGTATAATACGCCACTTGCGCCCACACGTTCGACTGCTTCTCCCAGCGCGGGTCCACAGATCCTCCAGGCTAGGAGAAGAACGGCTGCGCCGCCTTCTGCGCCCAGACGATGAAAGGCTGCGGATAAAGACCGATAATCAACGTTGCGCTCAGGGTAACGGCGAGCGCGACGGTCAGGCCCGGACTGGTGGCCAGGGGGATCGTGTCCGGCGCCTTCTTCATGAACATCGCCACCACGATCCGAAAGTAATAGTATAGCGCGACGACCGCATAAGCCACAGCCAGCAGGGCCAGCCCGTAATGCCGTGTCTCGATGAGCGAGTAGAATATCCAGTATTTGCCGATGAAGCCGGCGGTCGGAGGAACGCCGGCGAGCGAAAGCAGGAAGATCAGCATGAGGACGGCGGGACCGGGGGCGCGCGCCATGAGGCCCGAGAGGTCGTCAATCTCATCGCCGATCAGGTCCCTGCGGCGCATCATGATGATCACGGCAAAGGCCCCCAGATTCATGAAGGCGTAGACGAGCAGGTAAATGATCACCGCGGTGAGGCCGTCGCGGTTGCCCGGCGACGCCGTGTCCGCAGCCGCAATGACCCCGAGCAGCAGGTACCCGACGTGAGAAATCGTGGAGTATCCGAAGAACCTCTTGACGTTGGTCTGGGTGATAGCGGCCAGGTTCCCGAGCGTCATCGTAGCGATAGCCACTCCGATCATCAGCGCCTGCCATTCAACGTTCAACGGCCGGATGCAAGCAAACAAGATGCGCAGCAGGATCGCAAAAGAAGCCACCTTGGGGCCGACCGAGATGAAGGCGGTGATGGAGGTGGGCGCGCCCTCGTAGGCGTCCGGGGTCCACTGGTGGAAGGGAACGGCAGCGATCTTGAAGAAGAGTCCCGCGAGCAGCGTAACCATCGCCACCCAGGAGAGAGGATCGGTAGAAGGACGCTGAGAAAGCCGCGCCGCGATCTCTGCCAGCTTCGTCGAACCGCCGATGCCGTAGAGCAGCGACATGCCGTAGAGCAGGAGGCCGGAGGAAAACGCCCCCAGCAAGAAGAACTTGACCGCCGCCTCGTTCGATCGCCGGTTGCCGCGCAGAAAACCTGTCAGCACGTATTCGCACAAGGCCATCAGTTCGAGAGCAATGAACAGCACAATGAGGTCCGTGCCGGAGGCCAGGAACATCATCCCGACGGCCGAGAACAGCACCAGGGCGTAGTATTCGCCGTAGTGCGCGTCCTCGATTTCGAGATATTTTGCCGAAATCATCACGACCAGCGCCGTCGCCAGCACGATGATCAGCTTCAGGTAGATGGCGAACGTATCCAGCGTGAACCTTCCGTCAAAGCCTACGTAGGGCGCTTCGCCTGCGAACCTTCTCCAGAACCATGCAAGCTGGTACGCGGCGAACCCCAGCCCGATGAGCGCCGCCACCGCGTTCAGATACTTTTCGCGCTTCTCGACCAGAAAGTCGAGCAGGAGGATCGCCAGGCCAAAGACGGTCACCAAGATTTCGGGCTTGATGGCCTGGTAGTCGGCGGCTTGAAAGAAGGCGTTCCACATCAGTGCGTGACTCCAGGGACCTGCTCGTCCTTAAGTCGCGGCGGAAGGGCGGGGTTTTAACCCTGCCGTAAGGCGGGGCAAGAAAACCAAATAGTTATTTTCCCTTCTCCTTTTCGGTGGGTCTAAAGAGGTTGCTGAAAAAGTCCGCCAGCCTGTCATTCTGAGGAGCCGAAGGCGACGAAGAATCTCGCAGTGCGGAATTTTCAGAGCGAGATTCTTCGCTGCGCTCAGAATGACATGCCTCAAGGCTTTTTCACCAACCTGCTAAAGACCCGCCCTTCCGCCGGGCCGGCCGCTACGGGCGCCGAGAAGAAACCAGGGTTCACGCGCTCGACGATGTTGGTTACGGGCCTTTCGAGCACGTTGAAGAAGGGCTTGGGGTAGAGCCCGATCCAGAAAGCCGCAACGACCAGCGGCACGAGCGTCATCACCTCGCGAAAACTCAAGTCCTTCAGCGCCTGGTTCTTGGGATTGTCGCAGGGGCCGAACATCGTGCGCTGGTAGAGCCAGAGCATGTACGCCGCGCCGAGAACGATGCCCGAGACGGCCCAGGCCGCCCAGCGCCAGTTCACTTCAAACGCGCCCTGCAAAATCGTGAATTCGCCGATAAACCCGTTCAGCAGCGGCAGGCCGATGCTCGAGAGCATGACGATCATGAAGAGCGTCGCGTAAACGGGCATCACGTTCGAGAGCCCGCCAAACTCCTTGATCTCGCGCGTGTGGCGCCGCTCGTAAATCAGGCCCACGATCAAGAAGAGCGCGCCCGTCGAAATTCCGTGGTTGATCTGCTGGAGGATGCTGCCCGAGAGACCGTGCGGGTTGAGGGCAAAGATGCCCAGCGTGCAGAATCCCAGATGGCTGACGGAAGAATAGGCAATCAGCTTTTTCATGTCGCGCTGCATGAGCGAGACCAGCGCGCCGTAGACGATAGCGACGATCGACAGCGCCACCATGATCTTGACCGTCGTCGAGTTGCGGCTGTAGTCGGGGAGGAGCGGCAGCGAAAAGCGGATGAAGCCGTAGGTGCCCATCTTCAGCAGGACCCCCGCCAGGATCACCGACCCCGCCGTCGGCGCCTCCACGTGAGCGTCCGGCAGCCAGGTATGGAACGGGAACATCGGCACCTTGATGGCAAAGCCGATCATGAACGCCCAGAAGACCCACTTCTGGAGGCTCCACGGCCAGTTGAACTTCATGAGCTCGAGGACGTTGAAGGTGTACACGCCGGTCGCGCTGTGATAATGGAAGTAGAGCGCCAGGATGCCGAGCAGCATCAGGACCGAGCCCGACAGCGTGTACAGGAAGAACTTGATGGCGGTACATCGGCACCAGCATCACTTCCCAGAAAACGTAAAACAGGAAGAAGTCGAGCGACATGAAAACGCCGAGCATGCCCACCTGCAGAAGCATGAACATGGCGTAGTATTCCTTCACGCGCTCTTCGATTGCCGACCAGGACGAAAGGACCGACAAGAAGCCGAGCACGGTAGTCAGCATGATGAGCAGGAAGCTGATGCCGTCGATCCCCAGGTGGTAGTGCGCGCCAATCGAAGCGATCCATTCGTGGTCCTCGATGAACTTGAACTGCTGGTCCGGCGCCTCACTCGGGAACCAGAGGACCAGCGGCAGCGAAACCAGGAAGTCCGCGAACATGACGATGTTGGCCCACCACTTGACGGCTTGCTTGTTCTCTCCGGAGATGAAAAGCAGCGGGACCGTTCCCACAAGCGGGGTGAAGAGGATGATGGTCAGGATGTGGTCGTGAAGGAGCTGCATATTCAGCCTCAGGAACTAAACAGAAGCTAGAAGCTAGAAGTTAGAAGTCAGAATGGCGCCGGCATACGAATTCAGGAGTCGGCTGACCTCATCCAGTGTGTGAATCAGCGCCCGCGTCTCACCGTAGCCGAGGGCTTGCGCCAGAATCAAGTAATAGCGGCTCTCCTCAACAGAGCCTTCCGCTGTATTCATGAAGCGGGCCTTGTCAGCCTTTCCGCGTTTGCGGAACCCTTCCGCAATATTTGCGGGAATGGAAACAGCCGCCCTCCGCATCTGGCTGCAGAGACCGTATGTCTCGTGCTTCGGGAAACCTGCCGTCAGTTCATAAACTCCCAATACGAACTCGTGCGCCTTGTGCGCCAGACTACGAGGTCCTCGAAGCTCTTCGCCGGCGGACGGTTGTGTGCATTCTGGCTTCTCATTTCTCACTTCTCGCTTCTCACTTCTAGCTTCTCGCCTCTAGGGTTTCAGAATCGAAAACGAACCAGGTAGTATGCCAGAAACACCAGCACTCCAAGGGTGATCAAGAAGGCATACGTTTGCACCAGGCCCGTCTGGATGATGCGCGCGGGATAGCTCATGAGCTTCACGGCGAACGCGCTCGCGTTCACCAGGCCGTCGATCACCCACTGGTCCCAAAACCGCGACAGCTCTCCCGACATCCGCGTGGACCAGCCCACGCCATTCACGCCGCCATCGACCGCGCCCAGGTCAAAGGCCGCCAGCGCGTTGCCAAGGTCCTTGGTGCGGTTGACGAAGAGCGCGTCATAAAGCTCGTCAACGTAGTACTTGTTCAGCAGGATGGTCCGCACGGCACCCGCGGGGGCGGCGGCGCGCTCCGGCGTCAGAGGACGCCCCACGTACGCCAGGTGCGCGACGAGAATTCCGGCCAGGGCGATGGCCACCGAGAGGCCCATCAGCTCCATCTCAACGCTGTGGCTCCATTCGCGCGCGGCGAGCGCGGCCGGATTTTCAAACACGGGCTCGAGGAACCGGCCGAAGACTTCGCTGCCGCCCAGCAGCTTCGGCAAGTTCACGTAGCCGCCTGCCACCGCGAGCGCCGCCAACACGACGAGCGGCCCGAGCATGCTCCAGGGTGACTCGTGAATGTGATGCTCGACGGCGTGGTCCACCCGCGACTTTCCCCAGAAGGTCATGAACATCAGGCGGAACATGTAGAACGCTGTCATGCCCGCCGTGATCCAGCCCACCGCCCACAGCACGGTCGAGCCGTAGGGGCTCGAAAACGACTTCCACAAGATTTCATCTTTGCTGAAGAATCCGGCAAGACCCGGAATGCCGCTGATGGCCAGCGTTGCCGCCAGAAGCGTGACAAAGGTGACGGGAATCTTCTTCCACAGCCCGCCCATCTTGCGCATGTCCTGCTCGCCGCTCAGGGCGTGGATCACGCTCCCCGCGCCCAGGAAGAGCAGGGCCTTGAAGAAAGCGTGGGTCATCAAATGGAAAATGCCGGCGGTGAACGCGCCGACGCCGCACGCCAGGAACATGTATCCCAACTGGCTGACCGTGGAATAGGCGAGCACGCGCTTGATGTCGTTCTGCGCGAGCCCGATCGACGCCGCCCAGATGGCCGTCGCCGCTCCGATCACGGCCACCAGGCGGAGCGCGGTCGGCGCCAGCACGAACAGCGCGTTCGAGCGCGCCACCATGTAGACGCCTGCCGTCACCATCGTCGCCGCGTGGATCAGGGCGCTCACGGGAGTCGGACCCTCCATGGCGTCCGGCAGCCAGACGTAAAGGGGGATCTGCGCTGACTTCCCGGTGGCGCCGACAAACAACAGGATGCAGATGGCGGTGATAACCGCGTCGCCCACCGCAAATCGGCCGCCGCGGGCCGCCGCGGTGACGTCGTGGAAGTTCAGCGTTCCGAAGGTTACGGCCATCAGCATGAGGCCCAGCAGGAATCCGGCGTCCCCAATGCGGTTCACGATGAACGCCTTCTTGCCGGCGTCGGCGGCAGACTTCCGCTGGAAGTAAAAGCCGATGAGCAGATAAGAGCACAGCCCGACGCCTTCCCAGCCTACAAACATCATCAGGTAGTTGTCGGCCAGCACCAGCACCAGCATCGAGAACATGAAGAGGTTCATGTAGCCGAAGAAGCGGTAGTAGCCGCCTTCGTGCCCCATGTAGCCGATGGAATAGATGTGGATGAGGAAGCCGACGCCCGTCACCACCAGCAGCATGACAGCGGAAAGCTGGTCAAGCTGGAAGCCGACGTTGATATTGAAATTGGCGAGCGCGCCACTTGAGAGATGATAGGCCCCGGCGGGCAGCCACGTGTAGATGGTCGTTGCAAAGGTGTGTTCGGGCTGGCCGAGAAGCTCATTGAAGCAACCAAGAGCCCACAGGAACGAGACGCCCGGCAGGCCGACAGAAATCAGGGAAACCGCCCAGTTCGGGAGCTTGCGCCCAAACAGGAGTTGTATCAGCGCGCCCGCCACAGGCAACACAGGAATTAACCAGATGCGTTCAAGCATGAGCGTTAAAAGGTTAAAGTGTAAAGGCTAAAGGGTAAAAGAAAAACGGCTCCTCCTATGGCTCCTCCTCGTCTTCATCCTCACCAGCTTCGAGCTTCATCGCCTTCACTCTGGGCTCGAAGGCCTTGAAGAAAGCCTCTGCTTGCGCCTTCAGCCATGCAAAGACCTCTGGCCACTTTTCTTTCTCCTCGATCATCCCAGGCCGGGATGTGCCGACGCGCGCGCCCTTTCCTGAGGGTGCAGGGGGCTTCCACGTTAGTGGCTCTGAGATTTCTGCTTCGATTTGCTTGCGCTGTACTTCGAGTTGTGGAAAAGCCTGCTTGCCGACCGTGCCTCTCATGCGAAGTTCGCAGCGGAAGCGGCCTTTCCGGTACCTCAATCTGATGCGGAAGCCGGTCGTCGGGAGCTGGAACAAAATCCCCCAAAAATCAACTTTGTGTGCCAACTTCAAGGATGATCCACTTTGCCTGCAGAACTCCGGGAACTCCTGCCAAAATGCCTCCACCAACGGCGAACGGGAGGATATCCTGGTCGTAGGGAATTCAAAATCGGTTGGCTGGACAACTACGTTGAACTTCGGCGCCGCATCTGAATCGCCGATTTTCCAGAGCTCGATCTCAAGTCCGAAAAAACCAACTTCTCCCCGAACCATGTGATTGAGCCAGTCGAGTGCTTGCCGGTGCTCGTTCCCAAGGTCGCGCGATATCCACACCACAATCGTCACTTTCCGTGCGGAGGCATACGTGATGAGCTTTCCGAGATGTTCGTGGTCTGTTTGTTCCAACTGATTCTCGATCACCACTACATTGTCGTCCGCATCAGACGCGACAATGTCTGCGCGGAAGTCACCCACCGCCTGTTCGATGCCTACTAATTCCAGGCTGTCGAGGCCAATGGCTCTCGCAAGCTCATTAAGGTTTTCCTCCTGCGCTAACCAGGGGGTGAAGTCACGATCCTCTATTTCCCAATAGGCACGAAGGTCAACCGGTTCGAGTTTGGCTAGCGACTTCCCTTTCTTTGGTGGCTCCTGCTTCGCACTCACGCTTCTTAACGCTCCCCTTTTATCCTTTATCCATTTACCGTTTGTACGGGCCCTGTCTTCCTTGCTTCGCATTGACGATGATTGCTGTAATAACGGCGTAAACTTCCTCCGTCTCGCGCATCAGCGGGCTGAGCCTCTTCGCCGGTACGACCTCGGATTCGGCCATCAGTCGGAGCCAGTAATAGCTTTCTTTCGCTTCTTTTTGCGCGATTCCGTACTTATGAATAAAATCCGCCTTGGTTTCTCCCGACTGTGCTTCCTCAATATTTGCCCCAATTGATGTGGCCGCCCTCAGGTATTGCTTACCGAGGATCCAGCCCGCTCCGTCTTTCCCTTTCTGCAAGAACTGATACAGCCTGATGGCGCGTAAAGCGTATTGGAAGGAACGCTTTCGAATATCCTTTGGGGGCTTTGCGCCATCGCTCCGCCACTTTGCTGTCGCACCCATCCACCTTCAACCTTTACCCTTTACCCTTTACCCTTTTGCCTTGACCTCACCACTTCAGCAGGTCGATCTCGTCCGCGTTGACCGTCTCCTTATTCCGAAACAGCGCGATGATCAGGCCCAGGCCGATCGCGGCCTCGGCGGCGGCGT
>QHZK01000366.1 GCA_003224635.1 Acidobacteriota bacterium
CGGGATGCGCCGCTCCATCGGCACGTAGCTCCACATCGCGCCCTGCTGCTCCTGGTCGTCGCCGCGCATGCGCACCTCCTTAGGTGTCGTCATGCGCATCGTAATCGAACTCTCATGCTGGCCCGATACCAAAAGTCGGGTTTTTCAGCAGCCTGCTAGCGGCGACGCCCGGCCGCCCTCAGGCCATCGCCGTCGCCTCGATCCCGATGCGCGCTCCCCCGAAGAGCCCCGCGGCCTGAAACGTCGTCCTGAGTCGAGGCGCTGGCACGGCGATGGAGTGCTCCCCAAAGTTCTGCTCACAGCTAGGAGCTTAGAGTAGTTTCCGCCCGGTACTCGTGAGCCCCACGGACCCGACGCTCCGGGCCGCGGCGGAGGCGGTCGGCGGCAGCGAGGCAATGGGCAAATCCGAAACTCATAGACGCCGGCCTTAAGAAAGGCGTGAACGCGCGGAAGTTTCAGAAGTTTCGGAGAAGTTGTGCATGGTGGCCCCAACGGGATACGTTCGAACTTACATAATTCAAGTGCGCGATTTTATTGTTCGGTGAGATACACCGACGCCACCGCGTCATCAGGAAAACGTCCCGCGCGGTTCGGAGGGCCTTCCCTTGATGGCGGACCTTCCACTCCTCGAATGGCGTGGTGCGGATTGCGTGCGCGTTCCATGCGGATCATCCGCGGGGGCCGAAACCGACCTCGAGTGCCTCCGGGATGAGCACCCGTTCCACCCCCCGAGCTACTTGCGCTCGCCCTATTCGTCGCGGCCCTGCACTGCCTCATTAGCCACTGCCGAGGGCTCTCTTCGCATCCGCTACCGTGATCATCAGCGTCATGGGATCGACCGGGGACTCGACAAAGCCGTGCCGCTCGTAGAACCGCTTCGCCTCCGCGGAGATCGCGTGCACGAGAATGGCACGGATTCCGCCGAGCTCGGCGGCTTGCAGGGTCCTCAGAATTGCATCGCGCAGCAGGCCGGCGCCGAGCCCCCGGTCCTGATACGCCCGGTCAACCGCAAGGCGGGCGAGCACCATGACCGGTACTGGGTCCGGCATGTTGCGTCGCACTCGGCCAGTCGCCGCTTCGTGCACCACACCGCCGGTTGCGAGGGCATAGTAGCCGACGACTCGGCCGCCGGCACAAACCACATACGTGCGGGATCCGCCGGTCTCCTCGTTGGCGAGAGCGCGCCGTTTCAGCCAGTCATCGAGGGCAGGGATCCCGGAGTCGAACGCCGCGACGTCATGCTCGGGTGTGAGGTGTTCCGGCGCGCTTATCTCATCTGCGCCCCGGGTCATCGCTCCCAGGGTGCTTTGGAGGCCAGCAGGCGCCGCAGCCTCGGATTGTCCGCAGGCGGTTTGTCGAGTGCCGCCGCAAAGCGTTTGTACGCCCTCTCATCCAGCGGAAAGAATCGGCGGTCGAGCAGCACGGCGTCCGCCTCGCGGCACGCCGCCTCGAGCATGAAGTCGGACCGGTTCTTGCCGAGTGTCTGCGCCGCTCGATCGATCAGCGCCCGCTGGCGTTGGTTGGCGCGCAGGTTGATCGTCACGTCGCGGGGCTGACGTTCCTTCACCCTTGAGCTAGGCATGGCTCCTCCTGTGTTCACAACGCATATACATCACTGTATAGTCATTGTCAATACAGGAAATCACGATCGCGAGACGGTCCCGGACCTCATGCCGGTGCTTCCTCGTCGCTCCGTGACGCTGGCCTTCCGCTAGAATCACTGCGTGGACGACCGAGGCGGTTCTCCCGAGGCGACCGTTCCAACGCCCGAGCAGTCGATTCGAGGCGCGATCGCCCGCGAGGAGGCGAAAATCGAACGCCTCGAGCGAGAGGTCAAGGAGACCCGAGTCGTCCTCGAGTCTCTGAAGGCAGAACTTTCGGCGCAGCCACCATCGTCGTCAAGCTACTCCCGCTCACTCCGGCGACGCCGGCGCCCGTGACCTCCGCCGAGAAACTGGCCCTCTCCGCTCCCTTTTCCGCGGCCGGGAGAACATCTACCCGAGGTTCTGGAGCAACGCCAGGACCGGCCGCAAGGGATATGCGCCCGCCTGCGCGAACGAATGGGTCCGCGGTGTCTGCGAGAAGCCACGGGTGAAGTGCGGCGAGTGTCCCCATCAGGCCTTCCTCCCTGTCGAGGACCAGGTGATTCTCGATCACCTTCAGGGTCGTCACGTCGTCGGCATCTACCCTCTACTGACCGACGATACGTGTTGGTTCTTGGCGGCGGACTTCGACAAGACGTCCTGGGCCGACGACGTGGCAGCCTTCGTGGAGACCTGTCGTCGGGCTGATCTGCCTGCCGCCGTCGAGCGGTCACGCTCCGGCAACGGAGCCCACGTCTGGTTCTTCTTTGCAGCGCCAGTCGCCGCGGCCACAGCTCGCAAGATGGGCTGCTATCTGATCACCGAGACGATGACCCGACGCCACCAGTTGAGCATGGAGTCATACGATCGACTCTTCCCGAACCAGGACACCCTCCCGCGCGGCGGGTTCGGGAACCTCATCGCGCTCCCTGTGCCTTCCATTTATTCAGTCGACGTACTCCGACAGTGATCCTCTTCAGATGCCGTTCGCCGATCACGACGACATGAGCTCTAGTTCACCCCTTCCTCGATGCAAGGATTTTTTACTTGCAAATCATTACACCCTATGGTGTAATATTAATGTGGATCAATTGACGGACGTACTGATAGCCATTTCTCACCCGACTCGGCGAGCAATTATTGGGCAGCTGGCAAACGGACCTGCGCGATTCCTCGATGTCGCGAAACCGTTCGACACGGCGCTCAATGCAGTGACCAAACACCTGAAGCTCCTCGAAAGGGCGGGCCTCATTGAGCGCCGGAAACAGGGTCGCGAAGTCTTCATCTCGTTTCGCGGTGAACCTCTTCGCGAGGTTGCGGGATGGATGCATGAGTACGAACGGTTCTGGAACGAACGCCTCGATCAGTTTGAGCGGTATTTTAAGGACAAAAAGAAGAAGGAGAAGAAATGATGAAGAACTCCAAGAAGACTCTTGAATTTAAGTTTGAACGAACTATCCCCGCTCCTCCGGGTGAGGTGTTCGATGCCTGGCTGAATCCAAAGATTCCTGGCAATCCCTGGAATGCGGCCGAAAAGTCTATTTTGGATCCGAAAGTAGACGGGCTCTTTTACTGGAGCCTCAAGGGGACGTCCCATTACGGCCGATTCACGGAGATCGAGCGGCCGGGCCGAATTCAGCACACATGGATGTCACCAAATACCTTAGGACAAGAGTCGATAGTTACCCTGACCTTTAAGAAACAGGGAGAAGACACGCTCATGACCCTCGTGCATTCCGACCTTCCGGATGATGAGCTGGCAAGGGGGCATGAGAATGGTTGGAACTACTTGTTAGGAATTTTTCGTGAGCAATTTGGAAATGGCTCACGCAAGAAATACCGCTGGGAAGACGCTCATCCGTCTGTGAAAGCCAATGGCTAAATCGACCTTTGCCTACGTGACCTACATCCGCACCACGCCGGAGAAGCTGTGGTCAGCCCATCGAGCGCGAACCCTCGAATTTCATCGTGGCGGTGTCCGGCGCCTGGCCGATGGTCATCTCCAAACTGAAGTCCCTGCTGGAGACCGGCTCAATCGTTCTGCGAATCCATATCGCATTGAGATCGCCCATTCTAAAAAGGAGTAACCATGGCAAAGGTCATTTTGGGAAATCATTCGTCGGTTCTAGTTCCGCGGCAAGATCGTGACAGCATTCGTAAATTCTATTGTGATGTCCTCGGTGGCACAATCACGAAGGCGGACCCGGAAAGGGACTTCGTTCGCTTGGGAGAAAACTTCTACATCGGGTTTCTCTATGGGGATGTCCCTGATGAGAGCGAGTTCTTACGATCATTCAGATCGATTTTCCTGGAAATCAAGTCCGACAACGTTGAGGAGATGAGCCGAAAAATCCTCGAATCCAGTCTCGTCAGGAAGCTTGATGTGCCGGACCCCCACCTCTACTTTCAAGCCCCAGGGGGACAATGCTTGCGGCTGGTCGGAATCGACGAGGACCTCTCGTTCTATGAGGGAGCCGGAGAAGGCCCGAACGTGGGAAAGGTAAAAGACGCAGTCAAGAGATTGTAAAACAGTGAGTTAGGACGGACCCTGCAAGGGAACATTCGCATCTTCGCGACCATCGATTCGGGCAGAGCGTCGTCAGCCGCCTGATTGCCAACTGAGCAATCCCCTCGCCTTCTCCGGTTGTGCCTTCCATTTATTCGTTGGATCGGCTCACGCCGCTTTCCGGAGGTATTCCTGATGGAGCCCGCCCACGCGTGGCACCTCTACCACCCTGCCCTGTCTCGGCGGCTGCACACTCCGTGGCTCTGGCGCGTCCTTGGCCAACGACAAGTGTGTCCGAGTTCTGTTGTAATAGTCGACGTACTCCGACAGGATCCTCTTCAGATGCCGTTCGCCGATCACGACAACGTGGTCAAGGCATTCCCGTCGAATCGAGCCAATCACCCGCTCGGCATACGCGTTTTGCCACGGCGAGCGGGGCGCGATGACCGTCTCCCGGATGTCCAACGTCTTGGCCTGACGCGAAAATCGCTCTCCATAGACTTGGTCTCTGTCCCGAATGAGATACCGGTGCCCCTCCTCCAGCGCGCACGCCTCGAGCAGTTGGCGCGCCGTCCATTCCGCAGTCGGATGCTCCGCGACATTGAGATGCACCAGTCGGCGCCTGCTGTGGGTCAGCATCACGAGCACGAACAGGACTCGAAAGGTCGCGGTGGGCACCGTGAAGAAATCCAACGCGATCAGATCCGGGCCGTGGTTCTTCAAAAATGTCCGCCACGCCTGCGACGGCGGCCTCCGAGGCCGGACCATGTACTTCGAAACCGTCGCCTGCGAGACCGTTAGGCCGAGCTTCAACAGCTCGCCGTGGATTCTTGGTGCACCCCAAAGGGGATTGGCGCGGCTCATCTGCCGTATCAGATCCCGCAGGTCCCTCCCAATCGCGGGCCGACCCCATCGGCGTCGACTCTTCCATGCCCAGTAGAGCCTGAAGCCCCGGCGGTGCCACCGCACCACGGTCTCGGGCCGCACCACCTGCAAGGAACTCCGCCAATTCTTCCAGAGTCTCGACAACACGATCCAGATAGGATGAAGCGGCTAGCCATCCCCTGGAGTGGTGGCGTCAGGA
>QHZK01000367.1 GCA_003224635.1 Acidobacteriota bacterium
GTATCGCTCGCCCTCACCGCTACCGCCCAGGAGAAGAAGGGAATCATCGCCGAGGGCGGCGATCCCGACGATCGCGCCTCGGCCCGAGTGCTCTATTGGGACCAGAAGGCCGATGCATCCGCCGGCTGGTTCTCGATCGACTACGGGCGTCCGGTGTGGAAGAAGGACTACGAGGACCCGGCCAAGCTTGACGAGATGACGAAGGGGAAAGTCTGGCGGATGGGAAGCAACCACTGGACCACGCTCGATACCTCTCTGCCTCTGAAGGTTTCCGGAAAAAGCGTTGCGATCGGCTCTTATTTCCTGGGGCTGAAGCGCTCGGCGGACGGGGCCCGGTGGAGCCTGGCGTTTATTGATCCCGCCGCAGTTCGCAAGGCGCGCATCGATGCCTTTGACATTCGGAAAGCGGCGGTACGCTTCGACGCGCCGATGTCCGTCGAGAAGTCGACAGCGGCAGCGGACAAACTCACCATCACCTTGTCCTATCCAAAAGAGAACATCAAGCACGTCACCATGAAACTGGCGTGGGGGAATTTCGTACTGACCGCCCCGATCGAAGCCGCGCTGGCCGAATGAGCCACCGAATCCAAGGCCCAAAGCACGAGGGCCCGAGCTTTGAGGCGGCCGGACCCCAGTGTTATCCTGAAACGTCATGAGCGATGCCGAACACGTCCGCACGGGCTCGGCGCTGGAGCGCTACCTGGCGTTGCTCGAGGTGTCGGAAGCGATTGCCGCGCACCGCGAATTGCCGGCGCTGTTTCACGAGCTTGCCGAGCGCCTGCCTGGCATCGTGCGCTTCGATTTCCTGAGCCTCGTCCTTCACGAGCCGGCGCGAAACACGATGCGGCTGCACATCCTGGAGAGCCGGGAGCCTTCGCCCACCACGCCGGGGAGTGAGCTCCCGGTCAACCAATCACCGGGCGGGCGGGTGTGGGAGACGCAGGAGCCGCTGGTGATTTCGAACGTCGACGAAGAGGCTCGCTTCCCACAAGCTGTACAGTTGATGCGCCGGCACAGCATCCGATCGGTGTGTATGCTGCCCCTGACCACGGCCATGCGACGGCTCGGCGCGATGGGGGTAGGGAGCACGCAACTTGGAGCTTACGGCGAGTCCGATGTCGAGTTCCTGCTGCTCGTCGTCAGGCAGGTGGCGGTCGCCGTGGACAACGCGCTCAACTACCAGGACGCCCGGTCCTACCAGCAGCAATTGGGACGCGAGCGCGACCGGCTGCGCCTGCTGCTCGAAATCAACAACACCCTGGTAGCGAACCTCGACCTTCGCGGACTCTTCGCCGCCACTTCCTCCAGCCTGCGCCGCGTGATCCACCACGACTATACAAGCTTGGCCCTGATCGATGCCGAAACCAACCAGTTGAGGCTGCACGCGCTGGATTTCCCCCAAGGCAAGGGGCTCGTTCAGGAAGAAATGGTCGGGCCGCTCGAAGGCTCGCCGCCGGCGAAAGCGGTCGCCTCGCGCCAGCCCGTCGTGCTCAAGTCGGCTGACTGTGAGCAGGCCCGCCAGTCGGAAATGGCGCGCCGCCACCTCGCCGAAGGGCTGAAGTCGGCCTGCTTCATCCCGCTGATCAATCGTGACCGGGTGCTGGGCACCTTGAACGTCGGAAGCCTGCGCGAGGACGCCTTTACCGAGGACGACGTGGACCTCCTCGCCCAGGTGGCGAACCAGATCGCCATCGCCGTCGGCAACGCGCTGGCCTTTGGCCAGATCGCGGCGTTGAAGGCGAAGCTCGCCGAGGAAAAGCTTTACCTCGAAGACGAAATCCGCACTGAACACAACTTTGAAGAGATGGTCGGGGAAAGCGAAGCCCTGAAGCGCGTGCTGAAAAAGGCGGAGACGGTCGCCGCCACGGACTCGACCGTGCTCGTCCAGGGGGAAACAGGTACGGGTAAAGAGATGATCGCTCGCGCCATCCACAACCTGAGCCGGCGGCGCGACGCCACGTTTGTCAAAGTGAACTGCGCGGCCATTCCTTCCGGGCTGCTCGAAAGCGAACTCTTCGGCCACGAAAAGGGCGCCTTCACGGGCGCCATCGCGCAGAAGCTTGGGCGCTTTGAACTCGCCCACCGGGGCACCTTGTTCCTGGACGAGATTGGCGATATCCCGCTCGAGCTCCAGCCCAAGCTCTTGCGGGTCTTGCAGGAGCAGGCGTTCGAAAGACTCGGGGGCACCCGGACGATCCGCGTGGACGTCCGCCTGGTGGCCGCGACCAATCAGGACCTGGCCCAGATGGTCGCGGAGCGTGAGTTTCGCAGCGATCTCTATTATCGCGTCAACGTGTTCCCCATCGTCGTTCCGCCCCTGAGCGAGCGCACGGAAGACATCCCGCTGCTGGTCCGCTACTTCGCCCAGAAATACGCCCGCCGCATGAACAAGAACATCGAAACCATTCCCGCCGAAACTATGGAAGCTCTGGAGCGATGGCGCTGGCCGGGGAACGTGCGGGAACTGGAGAACCTGATCGAGCGCGCCGTGATTCTCTCCCAGGGCCCGGTCCTGCGCGTCCCGCTCACCGAACTAAAGCCGGTCGGGGAAAGCGCGAGCGTGTCCGTTGATACCATTGCGACGCTGGAAGCTGCCGAGCGCGAGCACATCCTGCGCGCTTTGCGTGAGACCCACGGCGTCGTCGGAGGCCCTCGTGGCGCCGCCATCCTCCTGGGGATGAAGCGGACGACGCTTCAGTCCAGGATGCGCAAGCTGGGTATCTCGAATTGGCAGATGGTGGGGAGTGCACGGACAGAGTGAGCCAACCAGCCCATTAGGGAGCGGCCGGGGCCTAAATATCGGCAGAAAGCCGATATATCGGCGCTAAGAGCCACTTTCCCCAGCCTCATAATACGCTCGGACAATTAGACTAAGCCGCTTATTTTCAGCACACTAGACTAACAAGCTTCCCAGGTAAGGCCGCCCTGGAATGCAAACTGCTGTCCAATATCGCACGAGCGACGGATTGCGCAAGCAAGGAGACCCGCTCCTTATGCTCAAGATCACGACTCTAAACGAGCCCGACCGCATCAGATTAAAACTGGACGGGAAGCTGGCCGGGCCCTGGGTTGAGGAACTGGCTCGGACCTGGGAGTCCACGACTGGCGGCACTGAGCGCCCGGCTATCGTCGTCAATCTCTCTGAGGTTACCTTTATCGATGCGGACGGTAAGAGATTGCTGGCGAGGATGTTCCAGCAGGGCGCTGAGTTCGAGGCCGGCGGCTGTATGACCCGGTGCGTTGTCGAGGAGATCAAACGAGGACTGCACGCTCCGTCGCGGTAGCGCCGCTACCGGGGGGTGCGTAACTTTCGGGATTCTTGAACGGAAAGGCCGAGGCGTAATGATTTCGCATCTCAGAACGCTCTTGATTCTTGTAGGTCTCTCGGTTCTCGAGACTTGTTTTGGTGGACTAGCGTCAGCTCAGACGCCGCCCGGGCAGGGTGGCGCGTTCCAGGGAGCACAGAACGAAGTCGTGGCGCCTTCCGAGTCCGCTACGGCTTCGACCAGACCGGGAAGCCAGAGCCCCTTCCTGGGCAGCGTTCCTTCGGGAAAGGCAAGCCCTGAGGTCTTGCAGCTCTCGCTCAAAGACGCGATCGAGCGCGGCTTGAAGCAGAACCTGGGCCTTCTGATTGGTGAGCAAGGAACCCGGTCGGCGCGCGGCGAGCGATGGAAGGCGCTGAGCGACCTTCTTCCGAATGTCACCACGCGCACCACCGAAACGGTCCAGCAAATCGATCTGGCGGCTTTCGGCATCAGCGTGCCGGGCGTGCCTAAAATCGTGGGGCCGTTCAGCGTGTTCGATACGCGCGCGTTTTTGTCGCAGCCCGTTCTGGACTTCAAAGCCCTCGAGACCGCCAGGGCCGCCCGAGAAAACGTCAAGGCCGCTGATTACTCTTACAAGGACGCCCGAGACATGGTCGTGTTGGTGGTTGGCAACGCCTACTTGCTGGCCAACGCTGACGCCGCCCGGGTCGAGGCGACGCAGGCGCAGGTCAAGACCGCCCAATCGCTCTATCAAAAGGCTCGCGACATGCTCAAGGCCGGGCTGACGCCGGGCATCGACCAGTTGCGCGCCCAGGTGGAGCTCCAGACTCGCCAGCAGCAATTGATTTCGATTCAGAACGAGTATGCGAAGCAGAAGCTCAACGTGGCGCGGGCCATCGGCCTGCCGGTCGGGCAGGAGTTCGTTTTGACGGACAAAATGCCCTACGCCCCACTCGAGTCGATCAAGCTGGAAGAAACGGTGGCGCGGGCTTACAGCTCCCGCTCCGACTACCAGGAGGCGCTGGCTCGGGTCCGCGCTGCGGGGCGCGCTCGCAAAGCCGCGACCGCCGAGCGCCTGCCCTCGCTCGCGTTCAACGCCGACTACGGCGATATTGGAATTGCGCCGGGCGTCTCGCACGGGACATTTACAGTAGCCGGGTCGCTCGAGATTCCCGTCTTCCAAGGCGGCAAGGTGCGCGGGGACGTGCTCCGGGCCGACGCCATGCTCAGGCAGAGGGAGTCTGAACTGGAGGACCTGCGCGCGCGCATCGATTACCAGGTCCGCACCGCGCTGATGGACTTGAGAACCGCCGCCGAGCAGGTTTCGGTCGCAAAGAGCTCGCTCGAACTCGCTAACCAGACGGTGACCCAGGCGCAAGACCGTTTCGCGGCCGGCGTCGTGGATAACCTTGAAGTCGTGCAGGCGCAAGAGTCTGTTGCGAACGCGAACGAAGCCTATATCTCCAGCCTCTACGCCCACAACGTCGCGAAGGTCTTGCTGGCGCGCGCTATGGGCGTCGCCCAGGAAGCGGTGAGCCAATTTCTCGGGAGCAGGTGAATTATGGCCCAAAAGGTGGATTTCGAAGCAGACGCGGTCGCTGAACGCAACCGGGATGCCGCTTATGACGTGGAGACCAGCGGCGAGGGCTCGAAGCCGTCTGGCCCGTCGATGGGTCGGAGTCCTCGCGCCAAGCGGCTCGCGGCGGCAGCGGCAATCGCGCTCCTCGTGGCCGCAGCCGGGTTGTGGCGGCATTACGCCGGTTGGGAATCCACCGACGACGCTCAAATCGACGGCCACATCAATCCCATCAGCGCCCGTGTGGGCGGCCACGTCGTCTCGGTGAAGGTTGAGAACAACCAGTACGCCCACGCGGGCGCGGTCCTGGTGGAGCTCGATCCCAAGGACTACCAGGTGACGCTCGATTACGCCCAAGCCGAGTACGCGAACGCTCGGGCCACTGCGGACGCGGCTCGCGTGGGCGTGCCCATCAGCTCGGTCAGCACGTCGAGCCAAGTCACGACCGCTCAAGCCGAGGTCGAAAACGCTCGCGCCAGCCTGGCCGCGGCGGAGAAGCAGTATCAGGCGGCCCAAGCCAAGATCGAAGAAGCCGAGGCCAACGACGCCAAAGCCCAAAGTGATCTCAACCGGTACAAGCAATTGGTAGGCAAAGAGGAGATCTCGCAGCAGCAGTACGACCAGGCCGTCGCGGCCTCAAGAGCAGGGGCGGCGACCCTCGCGGCCGCCCAGGCGCAGGCGCAGGCCGCCGTCCAGCACGTCTCGGAAGCGCGCGGCAAGCTATCCCAGGCCGAGGCCCAGTTGAGGTCGGCCGAGACCGCGCCCCAACAGGTCTCCGCCACCCGGTCGCGAGCCTTGGCGGCCGAAGCGGCGGTCCAAGTGGCCAAAGCGGCCGTGCAACAGGCGCAACTGAATCTGCAGTACTCGACCATCACGGCGCCGGTCAGCGGCCTGGTCGGCAAGAAGACGGTGGAAGTCGGCCAAAACGTCCAGTCCGGCCAGGAGCTGATGGCCATCGTGCCCCTGGACGATATTTGGGTAACCGCTAATTTCAAAGAAACACAACTGAAAAACATGCGACCCGGCCAGCCCGTCAAGATTTACGTCGACGCCTACGGGCGCGAATACGACGGCCACGTTGAGAGCATCGCCGGCGCGAGCGGAGCGCAGTTCAGTCTGCTCCCTCCCGAGAATGCCACGGGCAACTACGTCAAAGTAGTGCAGCGCGTACCCGTGAAGATTCGGTTCGAGAAAGGCCAGGACCCCGAACACCTGCTGCGCCTGGGCATGTCCGTCGAACCGCGAGTCGAGACCAATTGAGTTGCTGGGAGCGCGGGCGTCCCGCCCGCAAGCTTTTTGGGTCGGCGGCAGAGCGGCCAAGATGGCCGCGCTCCCAAGAGCGAAGATGGCAGACGAAACACACGCGACGCCTCACGTCAACCCGTGGATCATTGCGGTTTCCGTGATGTTCAGCACATTCATGGAAGTGCTGGACACCACCGTCGTGAACGTGTCGCTGCGTCACATTGCGGGGAACCTGTCGGCCACCGTGGACGAGGCCACTTGGGCGCTGACCTCCTATCTGGTGGCCAATGCCATCATTCTGCCGCTGACCGGCTGGTTCGCCAACCACTTCGGCCGCAAGCGGCTGCTGATGATGGCCGTGGTTGGCTTTACGGCGGCCTCGTTTCTATGCGGTCTGGCTCCAACTCTGGGGGCCCTGATCGTCTTTCGGGTCATTCAAGGCGCTTGCGGCGGCGCGCTCCAGCCGATATCTCAGGCCGTATTGCTCGAAGCCTTTCCTCCCAAGGACCGCGGCAAGGCGATGGCTTTCTGGGGGCTGGGAATCGTGGTCGCGCCCATGCTCGGCCCCGTGCTGGGTGGGTGGCTGACGGACAGCTACAGTTGGCGCTGGGTGTTCTACATCAACATTCCGGTGGGCATCGCCTCGATCATCATGACGCGGCTCTTCATCTTTGATCCCCCCTACATCCGCCGGAAGTCGGAGAGTGTCGACTACTGGGGCATCGGCATGCTGGCGGTGGGAATTGGCGCCTTGCAAATAGTGCTGGACAAAGGTCAGGAAGAGGATTGGTTTAGTTCGCATTGGATTCTCGCGCTCGCCCTCGTGTCGCTCGTGGCGCTCAC
>QHZK01000063.1 GCA_003224635.1 Acidobacteriota bacterium
TGGGTCGCCTCGATAATGCGTTGATGAACGGACCGTTCGTAGGCGACGTCGGAAGGGACGACATAGAAAACGGCCAGCGCATGTTCCGCTGCGGGCTGTTCCGAAGAAAGGTTCGAGCTTCGCGGTGGATCAGGCAGTCGCTCGTGCTTGGACCGTTCGTTACGCGCCTCAATACCTTGGGCATGGAAGAAAATCAGGCCCGCCATGAGAAGAGTTAACTCCTTCATAGAGCTCGCCTCCGATCTTCGGATTAGTTCCCCTCGCTCGCGCCTGTGGCGGCAATCTACCAGCATCCTCCCTGTTGGGTAGGGAGTCTCGCTTTTCGTTGGACGTTTGGGGATGCCCAATTGCTTCGGGCTGCCTTCGCAAAGCGTTCCCCGGAAACCTCTCACTTTGAAACCACGTCGACAGAAACGGTAGAGCTGGCTGTTTTGCCAGTGTTATCCGTGGCGGTTACGGTTAGAATGTGCCTGCCCTCGGGGAGATCCTCTAGTACGAAGAGCGGACTGGAGGGGGTCTGGTAGGCTGCCGCTCCGTCGACTTGCAGTTGGAGCAGGGCGACTGGATTGCTGGCGACAGTGATGGCAAACACGGATAGCGGGGAGGAGAGCGTGCTGCCGTCTGAGGGCGAGCAGATGGAAACTGCGAACACGCTGTTGCTTGCGACCGGGCAAGGCCACGTCGAGGTTCCGAAAAACTGGCGCATATCTGAAACAAAAGCCGACGACCCGGGAAAGTGCGTCAGCCCTAAGGCTGAGGCCATGAGTTTCAGCACGCTTTGGTGCTGATATAGAGCCCTTCCCCGGTATCCGAGCTGTTTGATTTTCGGGCTCACCACCACCGCGGCGACATGCCCGCCTCCGTTGGTTACGTCGGCATCCTCGCCTTCATCGAAAACGATGATCAGCAAGCCGTCCGCCTGGAATAGGGAGCTTTGCACCAGAGGATCGATATTCGTCTGAAGCCAGCCATCAAGATTTCTCAGCTTGTCTGCGTCGGTGCAGATGGGCGGGCGGGTGGGACAATCATGGCCATCGTTTTGCAGGTTAGGCACGATGAACGAGTACTCTGGCAAGCTGCCAGCCGCCAGATCAATCGCAAACTGCGAGAAAGGAACCAGATTGGCGCTCTGGGCAGGGTCGTTTCTCACCTCCGAGAAATAGGCGAAAGGATTGTGACGCTTCGCGTAGGGGTATACATCGAAACCCGTGTAGCCAATCAAAGGAAGGCTTTCTGCGTAGCACTTCCATGTCTTGCCGGCGCTCACAAGTTCGTGGACGATGTTATCGTCCGTAACCGTGCCCCCAAAACGGTCGTTAGTGGTAATAACTTCTCCGGTCGTCAGCGCGAAATAGTTGCCAATGGAAGGATGGGCGTTAGCGTAGTAATTCGTCGCCCGACCGTACTGGTTCGCCAGATTATTGAAGTAAAGCATGTCCGGGTTTCCGATCACGGCGGAATAACCGTGGTTCTCCTCCACCACGATGAACACGTGCCCGAACCGCGGCACCTGGGCAAATGAAGATGTGGCTAGGCCGGCAATGACCACTCCCACTCCGAGCAGAGTCTTACAGATCACAGACATTACGTCTCCCCCTTCGAACCGCATGGACTCCGCGTCCTCTTAAGCGAGAGACATCGGGTGACCCCAATGTCTATTAGCTTCCGTCGCGTAACGTGGGTCCTTGTGACTTCCCCTGGCATTGACTTCAGGGCAAATGAGTTTGCCGGTCATCTTTTGACCATGGGCTGGCCCGTATAGACGACACGAAACCTTGCCGAGGGAATCTTCTCCACCGTCTCAAAGAATCCGGGATATAACCTCTCCCATTCTCGGTAATTGTCCTGGGCAGAAGGGGCTAGAAGCTGCAACTGCACTGCCATGGCCCCGCCATTGTCGCCATCCAACATGCCGTACTCTTGGAGGGCACGGGCGACGATCGTCCCCTCGCGGTTAAGTCCCAAGCGCCTAAAGTCCTTTTCCGTAAGCGAAGGATCGAGTTGAAGGCGCATCCCCTCGACTGGATACTGCCGGCCCGGGTATTTGCCGTCACTTCGGCAGGCCGGCGGAATGAACATCTGGGCGCCATTATCAGCCTTTCTATTCTTGGGAAAGCTGAACACGAGAGCGTGGCGAATGGTTCCCGCCTGTAACTCTTCCGGCCGGATAAGTCCCGCGATTTCAGGAAAACCCGAGCCCCTCCCGCCCCGCGCGGTCCAACGCACACCCTCGTTAGGATTTCCCACACCCGCCTGCCGGAGGTCCCAAATATTAAACGTGGTGCACGCAGGCGTACCGTCTTCCAGGCGTCTGAATCTGGACAGCTCCCAGGAAAGCATCTTCAAGGGATCGATGATGCACAAGTGTCCGTCCTCTGTCGGTTCAGCCCACATCTCCGGCGCGACCGGAACTCCCACGTCGCTCCAGCCCTTGCGGTCGCGATCCCAGGTGTCGAAAATTCTATCGCTGCGCACCCGCGCGAGCGGGACCTTGCCGTAATCCACCACCCAGACCGGTATCGCGTACAAGCGCGCAAAGCGGATATGCTTTGCCTCCGCCGCGATCAAGGCCATGATCACGTCTGAATCCGGGTGTACCCGAGCATCGGCGGCGATAGGCGTGTTCCAAGGCGAGTCATCGCTAAATGGGCGCCAATTCCCAGGCAAGCTATGACCGATCACGCCACGCGTCGAGTGACCAGCGGAAGCCAAGTCATGCTCGCTCGTGGAGGATTGTCTGGGCGCTGGCCGGGCGAACGCATGGCGCGAGTCACCGCACTGTGTGACCGCCGACAGCAGCCAAAGGCTCCACAAACCACCGAACGGTATCGGCCGCTTCTCAAGCAGGCGCATGCGGGAATCATCCTGATCGACGGGGAATGTCACGCGTACCCAAAGGGCCTAATCTCCAAGCTCTTTATATCCTCGTGCGACGCGGGCCGAGGCATTCTAGTCCATCCGCAGGTATGCATCGGCTTCCGCGAAGCTCTCACGATCCTCGCGCGACACGCGCCGAGGCATGGGCAACGACCGGTCGATGTAAGCGCGGTGCCACAGTTCAAACATTGCCAGGAGCCACAACTGTTTACTCCGAGTCTCCCGACCGCTGCGATGCTCGTTCCACAACCGCTCAATAAGAGGCATGTTGAAATACCCGCGTCGCCGGGCGCGGTCGTCCAGCAGGACCTCGCCCAGGAAGCGGCTCAGCGTTGCTCTGAACCATGGGTCGAGCGGCACCGCGAAACCATGCTTCGGATTGTTAAGGATCGGCGCTGGTAACAAATCGCGGAGTACGTACCCGAACAGTCTCTTCAAACTGCGGCCTCGCGGACGTAGATCGAGTTTAACTTTCTGATCGGCCGGCAGTTGCAAGGCAAACTCGACCACCGCCCGATCTAGAAACGGAACCCGCGCCTCAAGACCGACGGCCATGCTGGCCTTGTCCACCTTTTCGAGATAGCAGTCCGCGAGCCAACTGCGAACGTCCGCGAAAAGCACGCCGTTGAGGCCGTCCGTGCCATCCGGGATTCGGTAGCGGCGGAAAGAATCGTATACGTCGTGCCCGTTGGGGTGGTCGGAGGTTTGCGTCTTAAAGAGCTCATAGCGAAGGTCGTCAGTAAAGACCATCTGCCAGTTGCCCTGCCGCTGGACCGGATCGGAGATATCGAGCGTGCGAACGAGCTGCTTCAGCCGATAGGAGCGCGGCAATTGTTTGACGAGGTGCGGGATCACTTTCGAGCGCAACACCGTCGGCAGGGTGCGAAACGCACCGCTGTAACGCTCTGCCATGTAGCGCCGATAACCGCCGAAAAGTTCGTCCGCGCCCTCACCGGACAAGCACACCTTCACCGTCTGCCGCGCGAGACGCGAAACGAAATAGGTGGGAAACGCAGCAGGATCGCCGAAGGGTTCGTCGTAGTAGTAGACCAACTTCTCGAGCGAGTCGCGCAGGTCCTTTTCGTCAAGCATCAGCTCGTGGTGGTCGGTGCCGAAGTGGTTGGCAACCATTCGAGCCTTGTCCAGCTCATTGTATTTGCTGTGGCTTTTGAAGCCTACCGAGAACGTCTTGACCCTGGCGCCGGCTTGCGCCATCAAAGCAACCAAAGCGCTCGAATCCAGACCCCCAGAGAGAAAAACCCCGACTGGCACGTCGCTGACCAAGTGCGCATGGACGGAGCGAGTCAGAAGCTGCCTCAGTTCGCTGGCCTTTTCTTCCCATCGGGCGGAAGCGCCATTGCGGTCCGGGCCTGGTCGCGGGTTCCAATAGGGCTGCACCGTGACTCTTCCGTCGCGGACCAAAATCCAATGGCCTGGGCGAAGCTTCTGAATTCGGCGGTAGATCGTCAGGGGAGCGGTTGAATGACCGTGCGCAAAGAAGTTGTGCAGGCCGAGAAAATCGACGTCCTTTGGGACTCCCGGAGCGGCGAGAATGGCCTTGATCTCGCTCGCGAAAAGGAACCTTTCGCTGTCCTGGTAGTAGTAGAGCGGCTTAATTCCAAGCGGATCTCGCGCCAGGAACAGTGTTCTTGTTTCCTTGTCCCAGATCGCAAAGGCAAACATCCCTTCCAGCCGCAAGAGGCATCCCTCGCCCAGCTTCTGGAAGAGCGCCACTACGACCTCGGTATCGGTGTGCGAGCGGAAAGGGTAGCCGGCAGCCTCTAGGTCTCTTCGCAGTTGTTGGTAATTGTAGACTTCACCGTTGTAGGTAATCCAAAATCTTCGATCGGCCGAGGACATCGGCTGATGACCGGCGGCTGAGAGGTCGAGGATTGACAGACGCAGGTGCGCCAGCCCAAGATTTCCATCCAGGTAAACCCCTTGATCATCGGGCCCCCGGTGCGCCAGCCGCTCGGCCATGATTTCCAAGTCTTCTCGAACGACTGGTCTGTGAGAGTTGAAGTTAAGCTGTCCGGCTATTCCGCACATTTCGAACCTCGCTTGAATCGGGATATCCCTGCGCCAGCCCGGGGGCGGCGCGGGTTTCGAGCCAGCACTCTCCCACTGCGATGCGCTGCAGAGGACAAAAACGCTATCCGAGACTGCTCGCTACTTCACGGGCGGCCTCGGCTTGTAGGGAAGCCTCAGGATTAGGCTCCTTCTCTCCGAGCAATAGGTCCCGCAGCGCAACGGCGTTAGTCTTCAGGTTGAACTTCGCCTGCACCTTTTCCCTTCCTGCGGCGCCCATAAGGTAACGTCGTTCCGCGTCCGCTTCTTTCAGGGTTTGCAAGGCATCAGCCAGCGCCGACGGATCGCCTGGGGGAACCAGCAAGCCCGTGCGTCCGGCGTCGACCAGCTCGGGAATACCCGAGATGGCGCTTGCCACAACGGGCACGCCGCTCGCCATCGCTTCCATGAGGACGATGGGAATGCCTTCTCGGTCGCCTCGCTCCGTAAACACGCTGGCGAGCACGACCACGTCCGCGGCCCGGTACATCTTAGCCACCTCCGGCCGCGAGAGCATTCCGTGCATCACGACGCTGCCCCCGAGGTTTGCCGCCTCGATCTGGCCTTTGACTTGGAGGCGCAACGGGCCGTCCCCGACCAGGTGGCACACAAAGTCAACGCCCCGGGCGCGCAGCAGTCTGCAGGCTTCGAGAAGGTGCTTGTGGCCCTTGACCGCTTCAAACGACGCTACACAAAGGATCTGGAAGGGCTGTTCGTCCCGGGGTCTGCAACGGCGCGAGAAGATGTCGACGTCGACTCCACAATGGATGACGTGAATTTTTTCCCGCACCCGGTCCCCGCATTCTTGAATCATGAGCTCTTTGTTGTAGGCGGAGATGGTCACCGCGAACGCTGCGGCTTCGACCTTCTTCTTGAGCATCCGCCGGTCAACGTGCAGGTCCGAGCCGTGGGCCGTGAAACTGAAGGGCACGCCGGTGAGCCGATGAATGATCAGGGCCGCCACCGCCGGATGGTTCACAAAGTGCGCGTGAATGTGCCTGACCTGGCGACTCTCGACTTCGTAAGCGAAGCGGACCGCCTTCATGAAGATGCCGATGGCGCCAACAAGGAAGTTGAGGCTTCCGCAGGTCTCGCGCACCACCTCGGCCCAAAGGCTGAAATAGGCAAGCGGCCGGCGGCGAATAAAGTGCCCTTGGGCGCGCAGGATGGACCAGGAGACAAAGGGAAGAAAGTGGGCGCGCCTGACGAGCCTGTCGGCCTCAGGGTGAGTGACGGGTTGACGCTCGCGCAAGAGCGGGAAGATCTCGACCGGGACGCCCAGCTCCTCCAAAGCGAGAATTTCGTACAGGATGAAGGTCTCCGTCAGTTTCGGAAAGCGCGACATGATATAGGCTAATTTCGGCGGGCTCGTTGCCGGCGAGGTCAGCGTTGTCAGGACAGAAGCCATGTGTCTCCAGTCGACCTTCAAAGAGTCTCGTCAGCTTACGACGATCGTTGCTTTCGGTGGCGCCAGAGGTCCAAGTAGGTAAAGGCGCGGCGCAGGCGGAGGCGGAAGATGGGCAGTGACGTTCGAAGGGTGATGTTCGTCCGCCGAAGCTGTAAGAGCTCCGCAGGGGGGCCCAATCTGTTCTCGCCATCCTGGCCGCCGAAGGCCAGGAGAACTCCTTCCTCTTTCAGAATGGCGCGCACCATTTCGTCGTGGCTGCCGTTTGGATAGGAGAGAACAGGCAGCGTGTTGCCGACCTCCCGCTCCAAGTCTTGCAGGCAGCCCTTAACTTCCTCCCGAACCTGGTGCAGGGGGAGCCGAGGCAACAGGGGGTGTGTACGCGTGTGGCCCCCCAGGGTCACTCCTTGTTGCGCAAGCTGCCGGAGTTCGTGCCAACCCAGAACCCTTGCCCTGGGCACTGTTTTCGGGGCAAGGCTGGCGCATGTTCGATCGATCAGGGCCATCGCTTCAGCGTGGGGAATGGTCTTAACGTAGTCTTGCAGCATCCGCACTGCGCGGCGGCGCTGGTCCCAGGTGCCAAGTGGAAGCGAACCCAGTGGCGTTTCGCCGAGCTGGATTTGCGACGTGCAAGTGACGGCCTGATGGAGCCTGTCCCACCAGAAGCAGTGTTCGGGCTGGTCCGGATAGGCAGTCGGGACGAAAAGCGTCGCTGGCAGCCGATATTGGCGCAGGATCGGCCAAGCGATTTCACCAAAGTCTCGGTAAGCGTCATCAAAGGTCAAAAGCACGGCTCGTTTGGGAAGACGAGTCCCCTTTTGAGCTGCGTTGAGCGCCTCCTCCATGGACACAACGTGGTAACGGTTCGCCAGGTGCTCCATCTGCCGGGCGAACACCGATGGCGTCGCGCTAATGAGGCTGGGATCCAAGGACGGCGTATCCCCTGGGAGACCAACCCGGTGGTAGGTCAGAACCCGTAGCATTTTACACCCCTATTTCCAATCGCCCCCGGATGCTCCTGGGATAGGCCGAGGACCCGTCCAGGCGCTGCGCGCAATCAATCAGCTCCCCTGGGGATTCCGGGAGTCCCGTAACCTTTGTCCACCAATCGCGCCACGTGGCTTGCCGCCTCGTTGTAGACGGCCTCAAGCGGCTGGGTGGCGTCAATCTGAACGAAGTTGGCCGTCTCTTTTCCGAGGCGGATATAGGACTTCCGGCGGCAACTCAGATCCTCGACCGTGGACTCGTGTTTGCGCGCATAGAGCACTTCGGCCGGCGCATCCAGATAGATCACGAGATCGGGCCGTGGATAGAAGTAGGTCAAAAGCCAGCGGTGCGTTCGCTCGCTCAGGGGAGCACGACCCCCATCGGTGTCGAGAGAGAAGTCGAACAGAAAGTGCCGGTCGTAAAGGACAGCATACCCGCGGACCTGGTAGCTCCAAGACAACAGTTGACGATACCACTCCTCCGCGAATCGGTTGGCCAGACGCGCGCTGGCCCACAGCTTGCCCTTGCGATTTTCCCGCCCCTGCGAAAACTCCTCCCGAGCCTGGCCGGCGCCTCGATTCCCGGCCAGCAGTCGCTTCACGTATTCGACCATGCGGGACGTGGGCAGCGCCACGTTGCTCGATGCGATGTTGATGCCCATGTACAGACACTTGAGCCGGGGCGCGAAGCTCTGCGCAAGCATCCGAGTAACGGTCGTCTTGCCGGCGCCATCCGGTCCGATCAATGCAATCGAAGCCAAGCTGAACACCCCCCAGGCCGCTCTACCCAACGCAGCAGGCCGATGAAATAGTCATGCTTAATGCAGAGTCTCTCGCTGGTTTACTCGGAGGCCCCCGATTCATGCGCCGCGATACCTGGCGCTAAGGAGCCACTTTCAAAGTCTTCATCAAAGACCCGGATACCGACTCCGGCCAAAGCGAGCAGCAGCCAGTAATACCTGACGTAAGCCAATTGGAGAAACATGGCGCTCGACAGGTAAGCAACAATTGCCAGCAGAAGGCCCGTGGCCGTGTGCGCGTAGTCGGGTCGACGCAGAATCCAGCGACGGCGCGCCAGCATGAGTCGGCGTATCGTGAGCGCCACGATCGACACGAAGAAGGCAAAACCAACAATGCCGGTATCCGCCAACTCCTCCAGGTACATATTATGGCCGCGCCGCGTGCCTTCGATCATCTTCAGGCCGGTCTCGTTGGCATAATGCGCTATGTAAAGGTGGGCCTGGCCCGCTCCCGCCCCCAGAAAAGGGTTCTCGAGAAATATTTGCGCAGCCGCCAGGTTTTCAGCGGCTCGACCGCGGATCGAAGTGTCAGCGCTCGTGATACTTCCTGAGGACAGACCGGCCAAAGTGGATATTCGGTGCACATAGCTGGGTTCGGCGACAGCCATGACCAGAACGAGCGCCAACAAACCCGCGAGAGCGTACCTGATTTTGATGTACTTCAGGAAAACCATGACCAGCAGCAGCAGCAGAACGGAAAGGGCGGCCCCGCGCGAAAAGGTGAGCAGGATGCCGCCCAGTATCGGAACGCACGCCGCGGCTCCGAGCACGCGCAAAACGAGGGAGCGTTCGGACAGAGCGCAAAGAGCGGCGAGCGGCAGCAACACCAGCATGATCTGAGCATAGCGGTTCGTCTCGCCGATGGGTCCTGCGAGCCGGGGCCGCAGGACGGCCTTACCGCCGAAATCGGTTTGCCCTGTTCCGATTTCCTCCGTTTCGATTTGGGCGAGGCCGCCGAAAGTTTTGTCGTACGATCGGGTCGCTTCCTGGTATAAGGAAAAACTTCCCATCAGGCACCCGGCAAGCACGAGGGCCCACACCGCCTTTCGCAGCGCGCCGGGGGTCCGCACGGTGTTGAGAATCAGGAAGTAGAGGACCACGCCTTCGAGCACGTAGCTGGCGATTCTGCCCGTCGATTGCCGCGCATCTTTCGACAGCACGGCAGAGGCCAGCATCACGACAAAATACGCCAGCATGACAAGGAGGACGGGGTTGGCAAGGAGCGGTTCTCGGCGGATCACAACATAGTTCAGCAACGGGATGCCGAGAAGCAGAAAGAAACAAACGCCAACCAACTGAGGCACGTTGTGGTACCGTATGGCCACGACCGCCAGATTGGCATACATCGCAAAGATGACCATCAGGGTGGTGGCGTTGGGCCGCGCAAACATGACCAGCAGCATCCCGAGCGCGACCGCGGCTCCCACGGCCAGCATGATGTTGACTTCGTAAACGACGGCTCCGACTCCCATGGCGAGAAACAAGAGCCCCGCTGCACCCGTCCACTTGCGGCTCGGAACAGCGCCTGCTGCACCTGGGCTAAGCATTGACATCGGCGCCACCTCCCAAGGGCGGTTTCGCTCTGCCTTCTACACTGTTCTCGGAACGGACCATAGGACAACACCTTCGCTACCGACGCATTTCAAGCCTTCAGGCAAAAATCAGCTTCGCCAAAGGCAACCTCAAGAGCTCCGGAAACGCCTCGGCGATCTTAAGGTTCTTCTTCGCTACGGCGAGCACGCCCAGCGACGCGAGGCCCGCCAGCGGCGCCGCGATATAGATGCTGTTCGCGGTAAAGAACTGCAGAACGAAGAGGCCGGCGGCGCTTAGAGCGATCATCACGTAAAACACCCAGTAGCGTCGATCGAAGAAGCTGACGCCGGGAACGAATCGCAGCCCAACCTGCGTGAATACGTTGAGAACGATCATCGTGCCCGCCGTTCCGATGGCGGCGCCGAGGGCCCCGTAGCGGGGAATCAGGACGAGATTCAGCGCCACATTGGTTGCGAGCGAGATTGCATTGACGGTTAGGATGTACCGGAGCTTTCCGAAAACCCTGAGCGTAAGCCCATTGAGTCCGAGAGCGACGTTGAAGTAGCAGCCTAAGGAGAGCAATGCCAGGGTCGCGGCAGAGTGTTCATAACGCGCCCCGTACAGAAACAGCACCAGCGGTCTTGCCATGCAAAACGTCATGGCGAAGATCGGAAAGGTCAACACCGTCATCCACACGGTGGTCCGCCAGTAGAGACTGTTAATGCCGTCATAATCGTTCTGAGCGAACAAACGCGCCGCCAGAGGAGTGTAAAGCAGCGAGAAACTCGCCATCACCATCAAGTTGATACGGGCCGCCGGCACCGCGACTCGGTAGAAAGCGACTTCGGATATATTGTGATAGTAGTCCAACATGAATACCGCCACTGCGTTCATCACCACGTTCGTGACCAGGTCCGAACTGAGGATCGGAATCGCAAAGGCGAGCATCTCTTTGAAAGGAACGCTGATGGACCCGAGCGTCACGCCTTGAAAGAGTCCCTGACGATGCAGCTGACGGATCAACACCACGGCAAAGATGGCGACCCCGAGAGCGCTGGCGGCGAGGTATCCGTACGCCAGAAACGTGACATTCTTGCGCAAGGCGATTAAAAGAAGGACGGCGGCTAGCTTTAGCCCCGGAGCCAGGACGTAACTGCGAAGAAAGATCGTGCGCGGGCTGCCCAGGCTGGCCAAGAGACTGACAAGAAGGTCGTCCATTGCCTGAATCGGTATCAGAAAGACCATAATGGAGAGCAACGCCAGAGGCAGGTGCTCGCTAGTCATGAAACGAAACATCGAGCGGGGCATACTGTCGAGCGCCGTGACGATGGCCAAGGCTAGCAGGATCGTTCCCAAAACCAAAAGGACCGTTCCGAATAACTTTCCATACTCGCGCTTTTCATGGTAAATAGGCACAAAGCGCGGGATCGCCTTTTGGAGGCCGAAGGTGCTAAAGACCTGGCAGAACGCCACCACCGAAAGCGCATAGGCCAGCCCGCCGAACTCCTTGGTCGAAAGATAGCGGACCATGAACACTTGAGCTGCGAAATTGATGGCAGCAGAAAGGACGCTGCCTAAGAGCAGCAGGCTCGACCCGCGGATCTGTTTCCGGGCCGTGTCCGGCTGGCCTGTCGCTCTTGCTTTCGGAAGCTCCTCAGCAACTGTTTCCATCAAGCTCCTCGTTGATTGCTCGAGCGGCCCCGCTTGGACGCCCGGTACGAGCTGCCGGGCTTAGCGTCCTCAAGAGCAGCTCTCTCACGGTTGGCTCTTTTTTCCCTGAGGCGTAAGCGCGAGAGCGCTTTGGTCGGAGCTCCCGGGTGGGCAGCCAGGAGCCAACTCGTTGCGGGGCATCCAACCGTGACTACGGTCCCCCTGTCACGGTGAAGTCGCTCAGGCTTGTCCCCGTGCCGGCCGCGTTGGTAATGGTAATCCTGCCCGTCGTGGCGTTGCTGGGCACTGTGGCGGTGATCTGGGTATCGGAGACCACAGCGAAGCTCGCAGCGGCGCCGTTAAAAGCTACCGCCGTGCCCCCGGCAAAGCTGTTGCCCGTCAGCGTGACGGTGGTCCCCGCCGGCCCGCTCGTCGGCGTGAAGGAGGCTACCGCAGGAGGCAGGCCCGTCGAGGGCGGCGGCATAAAAGCGGTATCCAGTCGAATGTCGTCCATCACCAGGTCAACTGCGGTAGACACAGTGGCGCCGCCCCGGAAGAACGTCGCCGGGGTGGTCCAGGTGCCGCTGCTGGTTGAGGCGAACGGCGTCGCAAACTGGTTGTCACCTTGCGCCAGGAAGCCTTCCAGCACTGCGTTCGAGCCGGTGCCGTCCTGCTGGTGAATCCCGACGCGGTAGAGTTGCCCCACCGCCAGTGGAGCAGTATCTGATCCAATCGTCGTCGAGCTGTTGCGCAGACGGAGAGCTCCCGTAGTCCGCAGGACAATGTTCCCCACCGTGATGCCCGCGTTCGAGATGAGCGCAATGCGCAGATCGGCGCTGGGCAGGGTGTTGACCCGCACGTAAAACGAGACATACAGATTGTCAACTGAGGCGAAATCGTCCTCGAACCAGGAATCGGTGGCAGCGATGGGAATTCGCACCGAATAGTAGCCTTTCAGGGGCGCAGCGGTCTCCAGGTTGACCGTCCCCGACACTTTGCTCGCCCCGGTGGAGCCCGTCAAACTCCCGCCCTCGAACGTGGTGTCCTTCAGCCGCGTCGAGCTCACCGTGAAAGCGCTCGCACTCGTCCCCGTCCCCGCCGCATTGGTGATGCTGATGGCGCCGGTTGTCGCGCCGCTCGGAACCGTGGTGTTGACCTGGCTATCGGAGACCACGGTGAAACTGGCAGCCGTGCCGTTAAAGCCCACCGCCGTAGCCCCGCTGAATCCGCTCCCCGTCAGCGTCACCGAGGTGCCGACCGGCCCGCTGGTGGGCGCGAACGAGCTGATCACCGGCGCCGAGATGACGGTGAAAGCACTGCCGCTTACCCCGGTGCCCGCCCCGTTCGTGGCGCTGATGGTGCCGGTGGTGGCGCCGCTCGGAACCGTAGTGTCGATCCGGCTATCGGAGGCCACAGTGAAGCTGGCAGCGGTGCCGTTAAAGGCAACGGCCGTGGTCCCGGTGAAGTTGCTCCCTGTCAGGGTCACTGCGGTACCCACTGCGCCGCTGGTGGGCGCGAAGGAAGCGATCGCGGGTGGCGCGGAGCCGGCAGTGGTCACAGTAAAGCTGCTCGTGCTCGTGCCCGTCCCGGCGGCGGTGGTGACGCTGATGGTGCCGGTGGTGGCGCCGCTCGGGACCGTAGTGTCAATCCGGCTATCGGAGACCACCGTGAAGCTGGCGGCGGCGCCGTTAAAGGCCACGGCCGTAGCTCCCGTAAAGTTGCTCCCCGTGAGGGTAACGGGCGTTCCAACCGGGCCGCTCGCGGGCGCGAGCGAGCTGATGACAGGCGGCGGTACGACCGTGAAAGCGCTCGAACTGGCCCCGGTTCCCGCCGCGTTAGTCACGCTTATGGCACCGGAGGTTGCGCCCGCTGGCACTGTCGTGGTGATCCGGGTGTCCGAGACCACGGTGAAGGCCGCTGCCGTGCCGTTGAAAGCCACCGCGGTAGCCCCGGTGAAGCCGTTCCCTGTCAGCGTCACGGTCGTCCCGACCGCCCCGCTCGTCGGCGTGAAGGAGGTCACGGTAGGAGGCAGGTTGATCGAGGGCAGCGGCATGAAGGCGGTGTCCAGTCGAAGGTCATCCACCACCAGGTCAACTGCGGTCGCCACGGTGGCCCCCGCCCGAAAGGAAGTCGCAGCGGTCTTCCATCTGCCCTTGCCGGTCGAGGCGAACGCCGCGCCAAACTGATCGTCGCCTTGCGCCAGGAAGCCTTCCAGCACTGCGTTCCGGCCGGTGCCCTTCTGCTGGTGAATCCCGATGCGGTAGGATTGCCCCACGGTCAGCGAAGCACTGTCTGATCCGACTATTGACGAGCTATTGACCAGACTGAGGGCCCCGGTTGTCCGCAGGACAATGTTTCCCACCGCGCTGCTCGAGTTGAAGATAACAGCGATGCGCAGATCGGCGCTGGGCAGGGCGTTGACACGCACGTAAAACGACGCGTACAGGTTGTCAGCCGAGGCGAAATCGTCCTCCACGTAGGAGTTGGAGACGTTAGGAACGCGGGCCGAATATTGGCCCTTCAGGGGCGCGGCGGTCTCCAGGTTGACCGTCCCTGACACTTTGCTCGCCCCGGTGGCAGGGTCCGTCAAACTCCCGCCCTCGAACGTGGTGTCCCTCAGCCGCGTCGAGCTCACCGTGAAAGCGCTCGCACTCGTCCCCGTCCCCGCCGTATTGGTCACGCTGATGGCGCCCGTGCTGGCGCCCGTCGGCACCGTGGTGTCGATCCGGCTATCGGAGGCCACGGTGAAACTGGCAGCGGTGCCGTTAAAGCCCACCGCCGTAGCCCCGGTGAATCCGCTCCCCGTCAGCGTCACCGTGGTGCCGACCGGCCCGCTGGCGGGCGCGAACGAGCTGATCACCGGCGCCGAGATGACGGTGAAAGCACTGCCGCTTACCCCGGTGCCCGCCCCGTTCGTGGCGCTGATGGCGCCGGTGGTGGCGCCGCTCGGAACCGTGGTGTCGATCCGGCTATCGGAGACTACCGTGAAACTGGCAGCAGCGCCGTTAAAGGCCACGGCCGTGGTCCCGGTGAAGTTGCTTCCTGTCAGGGTCACTGCGGTACCCACTGCGCCGCTAGTGGGTGCGAAGGAAGCGATCGCGGGTGGGACCGAGCCGGCGGGGGTCACAGAAAAGCTGCTCGTGCCCGTCCCCGTCCCGGCGGCGGTGGTGACGCTGATCGTGCCGGTGGTGGCGCCGCTCGGGACCGTCGTGTCAATCCGGCTATCGGAGACCACCGTGAAGCTGGCGGCGGCGCCGTTAAAGGCGACGGCCGTAGCCCCGGTGAACGCGCTCCCTGTCAACGTCACCGAGGTTCCGATCGGCCCGCTGGTGGGCGTGAAAGAACTGATCACGGGCGTCGAGATGATGGTAAAAGCGCTGGTGCTGGTCCCTGTTCCCGAAGCGTTAGTCACGCTGATGGCGCCGGAGGTGGCGCCCGCTGGCACCGTCGTGGTGATCCGGGTGTCCGAGGCCACCGTGAAGGTCGCCGCCGTGCCGTGGAAGGCCACGGCCGTCGTGCCCGTGAAATTGCTCCCCGACAGCGTCACGCTGGTGTCCGGAGTTCCGCTGGTGGGTGAGAAAGAGCTAACGACCGGTGCGAAACTGAAGCTAAGGTAATTGTGCGAGTAGAAGTGCGTGTTTTGGTCGCTGGCGACAACCAGCAACCCGGTCGCGCTGTTCAAGTTCTGCTTGGTCGACGTCGCATTGTTGATCGTCGTGTCGGTCGAGTTTTGAATGAACGCGGTCCCTACCCCTGTCGGAAACGAAATGTTGTTGATGTCCGTGGTCTTGTAGTAGATGCTCCCCCCCGACTCCGGATGTGTGGCAAAGAGATAGAGACGACCGTGCTCCTCGTCCAGCAGCACAATGGGACGGGTGTGGTGGTCCGACACGACGTCGAACGCGTAGCTCGACCACCCTGCGTTCGAATCGCGCACCACCAACATGACCAGCGGGTCGTCCGACCCGGTTAAGCTCGTCTTCACCGCAGCGTAGACGCGCCCGGAGCTGTCCGTCTTGAGGTTAATGTGGTCGTCTGCACAAGCGCCGCTGCAGTTTGAGTCTGGTAGCACAATTTCTTCAGAGTGCCAAGTCTTGTCGCCATCCGCATCCAGGTGCACCGCAAAATAGTCCTTGGCCGTCACTTGATTGGTCCAAAAAACCCCAATCCGGTCGCCTCCGAATGCGATCACGGAAGAGATGTCGTCGCTGTTAAGACTCACCGCCTGATTGCTTGCCGGCAGCACGTAGGGAGTGCTCCAGACGAGATCGCTCGAAACGCTGTGGTTCACCATCACCTTGCTGTTCTCCACGTACGCCACCCAGAGCCTGCCGGCAGAATCCTTTGCCAGGACAAGAGTCTCTTCCTTGCCCTTGGTCACGGTGACGGGAAAACCGGTGTCGCGAGAGTAGGTCTGCGCTCCGGGGTCGTAGGTGTACCGATACAGCCTTCCCCACTCCGACGAACTCGAAGTCGGCTGTCCGTCGGTGGTGAAAATATGCGACACGGCGTACAGCTTTTGAGCCGCACCGTCCCATAAGACGTCGCCCTTGGTCCCGGCCCGATCATCCACAGCCGTCCCGGTATCCGCCCAGCTTTGCGCCGCCGGGTTAAACCGATAGATGTGATACGCGCTCGCCGAAGTGCTCCACAGCATTCCCCACCAGAGGCCGTCGTTCCACCAGAGCTTGCTCTCCGGCTTCTCTCCGGTGGGCGTCGAGTTCACGGTGGAGCCGAAATTGAAGTCGCGATAGCCGACCTGGGTAGCGGCCAGGTTCCCGGCGCCGAGGCTCGCGGCGACAAGGAAGCAAATCGCCAGTCGGCCGCAGGGGCCTGCAAGGGGCACGCGAGATGAGGAAAGGATGCCGGTCATAACGCTCTCTCTTAATTTCATTCAGGAAGGTCCTAGGCTGGTGTGCGGCTGCTCCAGGGCAGGGATGCGATCACTCCCTTCGCAATAGGGCCGCATGGCGTTGTAGAGTTCAGGAAGAGACACAGGGTACGGATGGCGAACGCAGTATCCGAGCTTTCCGGCCAGCGCGCGGCGCAGGATGCTGTATTGGAGTTCGGCGGCGCGCTCGATGAAGGCGTTTCTTCGCTGCGGGAAGGCAAACTTGAAAGCGAGATAATGTTCGAGAAAGGGGATCTGCTCGTACTGGATCGAGGAAGCCATCCGCCGGGCGATTTCCAACGGGTCGGTTGCTTGCACGCTGATCCTGGAATCTTCGTGACTGACGAGAAGGAATACCCTTTCGGGCCTGGCGGTGAGCGAGCCAAGACCGGCGCCAAAGATCGTCCGCGGCTCCAGGGTGACGTTGAGTTGGCGTCTCAACGCGGGCATCGCCTGGCGGAGAAATTTCACCGGAACCATGTTCCCGAGTCTTCCCTTGACCATCAGGCGCTGCATGCCGTCGAGGCTCTCGATCAATCTGAACAGCGCACGCTCTTCAGTTCCGATTTGGCGTCGTACCTCAGGCAGGTACTCGAGGTGCCAGTTCCACAGCCGAATGTTTTCGGGAATTCCGTACATTCTGTTTCCGTCGCCCCTTAACAATATCCATTCGTCGCCGACGTATTTTGCTCCTTGGGAGGCAAAAGCCAGCAGCGACTCCGTTTTGCCGCCCTTGGCCCAGCCGGTTACAAGTATTCCCTTTCCTTCGTAAACGAAAGCCGAAGCGTGGAGCGCCACGCAGTCCTTCTTCAGAGCCGTCAGATTGAGAATGGCCATCAACAGAGGCACCGATCGAAGCCCGCTCTGGCAAACAATCTCACACTGTCCTCCGATTTGGTCGAAGGCAATTCTGACCTTCGATTCTTTCTTGCCGCTCTGAAGGATGAAGAATCCGTCGTCGGTGAAGCCGTCTTTGAGCCCCAGATAGCGCAGACGAGCTGTCGGCAGGTGTTTCACGAAGCGCACGACGATGTCTGGCTTCCTCGACAAGGGGCTCTCGAGCGGCCCCAGTTGTCTTGCGACCGCTGCCGCGTCAGTTGGGGACGGATCAACCAATCGGATCCCTACCAACCCGTGAACGTCATAATCAAGGTGATTTTGGCGACCGAGGCTTTCGCTGCCCGTTTCGAGCATCAAGACATCTCCTCACCTGTCCGCTGGCCTGAAACCGCATCCGCGGTCGCTAATTTTTGCTGCTTCTCGCGGCCGCTAACGTTGGCCTGCTTCTTTGGCGCGATCACAAGGGTCATCGCTCGCAGAAGGTCACGCAAGAAAGGAACCGGATCAGTCCAGCAAAACACGGCATCGACCTTCGGACCACGCAGGGACCGCCACCACTCCGAAAGCGTAAGACCTCCGCGTCGCC
This sequence comes from Acidobacteriota bacterium, assembly GCA_003224635.1. GTDB lineage: Bacteria > Acidobacteriota > Terriglobia > UBA7540 > UBA7540 > QHZK01. The sequence continues at coordinate 17,636 of QHZK01000063.1, forward strand.
ACTGGCACCATGCCGATTGAAGGTCCTGCCTCCAATAAATCCACCTTACTCCATCGTATTTCTGGCGAAGGTTCGCGGGCGGAGGCCATCCAAGAGCGTCGCAATAAGCCGCGTAAAGCAGATCAACTCCGCCGGCCTCTGCCATGGCCGAGCGTCCGGTCGGCCGTCCGATATTCGCTTCGGTGATGAAATACCGCCCGGTGCGCTCCTGGCGCTTCATCTCCAAGTAACCCAGTCCGCGGTACCGCGCGCCTCGGAACAGGCGAATCGTTTCTTGTAAGACGGTCTCATTGCGGCATTCCTCGGCGAAACAGCCTACACCCGTCTCCGGCGGCCACTGGCGCAGCTTGCGAGAAACAAACGTCACCAGGGGCATGGAGCGAGCGTCAAAGTAGCAGTTGCAGGTATAGAGATCGGCGTCCGTCCCGCCGACCCATTCCTGCGCGATCATCGTCTGGGCCCAACCCGAACAACGATCGTAGACGGCGAGCAATTCCTGGGCATCAGCGACCTTGAACGCCTTGGCCTTCGTCTGCCGGGCCCATTGCGAGCTTTTGAGGGAGGGTTTCACAATGCAGGGGAACTCGAGTTCCCGGGTGGCCTCTTCAGCGTCTGACCTGGCGCTCAGCACAACGGTCCGCGGCACTGCGAGCCCCTGCGCTTGCGCGTAGGTGTAGAACGCCGCCTTATCCGTGAGTGTCTCGACCACATCCGGCTCGGGCAGCAGAACGTGATACCACCTCGCGAGGCTCCGGCGGTGGCGGGAAATCAGCAAAACGCTTGCATCCGTGCAGGGAAACAGGACCGCTTTTTGGTCCAACTCTTTTCCAAGGCGCGCCAAAGCGTCAACGAGTTCAGAGCTCCCTGTTTCTGCAACAACAATTCTCTTGCACACTCTCGTCGCGCAGCAATAGTGCGTTCTATCGCGGGCAATGGCGATAACCGGAATATTGTGACTGGCCAGAATGCGAGCGCTCTGCAGGCCGGTAGTACAGTCAAGGCCGATTATAATCGCCGGTGGTTTTTGTCCTGATTGCATCTGAATTGAGCCGCCATCCGGTCTTCCTATCATAGAGCAGGCACATCCTTATCACGGCGTTGCTAGCCATCTGCGACGCCACAGGATCAACGCTTGTCTGGGGGCCGCGAAACTATGTCCCGCTATGTCCCGGTGCCATGGCGTTGAGGTCGCCATAGCTCGATATGGTCTCCCCTGAGGAGCCTGACCATGGCCACCAAAGCGGCCGCGTTGGCAAGACAATAGAAAAAGGGCACGTAGAAACACTTCCACCCTCCCAGGCGCGTCCGCCTAAGCAAGTAACCAAGGCAGGCGATGGCGTAGAAAGAGCTTTGTGCGACAGCGGCGGCCCAATAGATCCTTCCGCTCGCGCTCGTTAAAGCGCTTCCGAAGAACAGCATGAGGAGCCAGAGCGGCACGAGTCGGCGCAGCAGTTTGTGGGAAAACAAGGCGATCGAATAGAAACCATAGCGGAAGGGATTCAGCAGGCGCCTTCTCAAGATGACGCCGCGGAGTCCTCGGGTGATGAGTCGCACCTTGCGCCCGAATTCCCGCTCTGCAGCCGGCATCGCGGCCTCATAGGCGCGAGCTTCGCCGTCAAACACCAGTCGATACCCTTGCTCGATCACCCCGGTCGAGATCGCAAAATCATCGGTTACTGCGGTGTCTGCGGGCCGCCGATACAAGTTCGCACGAATCGCGTAGATGGCCCCATCGGCTGAAACGATGCTGCCCGTCAGACTCTCCATCCCCTTGATCCACGTGTCGTATGACCAGTAGAGGTCTTCGCCCCGTGAGCTCGAATCGGATTGGGGCTCGATCCTGTAGACTTTGGCGCCCGCCGCGCCGCCAACTTCCGGGTCCGCGAAGTTGCGTGCCAGTCTCCGCAAGGCTTGTGAGTCATACATGACGTTCGCGTCCGAGAAGGCGAGTATCTCGCCGCCGGCGCTGGAAATAGCGGCGTCCAGGGCATGAATCTTGCCCCGGCGCGAAAGGCTCAACAAGCGGACGCCGCGGGGAGCGTAGGTCTTGACCATGGCTTCCGTCGAGTCGTCCGACCCATCGGATGCAACGATGATCTCCAAATTCCGGCTCGGATAGTCTAACGAGAGAGCGTTATCGAGCCGCCTACCGATATTCTGCTCCTCATTGTAAGCCGCGATGATGAGGCTCACTCGGGGGGTAACGAGTTCCTTGCGAACACGCCGGCGCCGCAGCGAACCTACGATCCCTAGGAGCAGAGGGTACCCCACGTAGGCATACGCGACAGCCGCCGCCGACAGCCAGAATATCCAGAGCGTCATCCTCACGGTCTCAGTTGGCCCCCCGTCCACTCAGTACGGCGCCCACGGTACGGATCAGAATCTGCACATCTAACCAGAGGGACCGGTTGCGTTGGTACGCGATATCGAGGCGTAATCGATCATCGAAGTCCATCTCACTGCGTCCCGAGATCTGCCACAGCCCGGTGAGGCCTGGTTTGACCTCCAGACGCGCCGTGTGCCACAGCTTGTAGGTTTCAGCACGGAAGGAGGTGGGGCGCGGGCCAACGAGACTCATATTTCCCCCCAACACATTGAAGATCTGTGGCAGCTCATCCAGGCTGGTTTTGCGTAAGATGCGGCCGATTCTTGTGATCCGGGGGTCGTTGTCGATCTTGAAATCGGGATACGTCAGCTGGTTCAGGTGGAGGTATTGGGCTTTGAGCTCCTCAGCGTTCCCGATCATCGTCCGCAGCTTATACATTTTGAAGCGCCGCCCGCCTTGGCCGGTCCGCATCTGATTGAAGAAAATGGCCCCGCGGGAATCCAGCTTGATCCCGATACAGCACAAGACCAGGACCGGCAGCGCGAAGGGCAGAGCCGCAACGCAGACGGCTATGTCGATGAGCCGCTTCACCCACTGATAGGCTGCCTCATCGAGCAGGGGACGTCCGCTTCGCACATACCAGGGTTGAGCGGGCAGCAGGTTGGCGAGGCAATCGGGCACGCTAGTTTCTCGAAGCGCGCCGCTTTTCTCCGCGGGGCAGTGGGTCATAGGTAGTGGGCCAGTTTGCTCGGTTGCGATCATTTGACCCTTTGTTGCTGACGCAGCAGGCCGCAAGCTTCTGGACATGGTCATTCTCTCCAGGAACCACTAGTAGATGAGAGCGGCAACTGGCATTCCTCCCGGGCCTTGGTGACGAGGTCCGCGATGGTGAAGCCGTCGGTCGGAAACTCTGCCAGGCCGACCCGGCAATGGAGTGCGCTTCGCTCGACGATCAGGTCCTGCACGCGGCGCACCGCTCGCGACGCTTCCGTTTTGGATGAGTGCGCCAGCAGCACGATATATTGGTAGCCGAGCGGGTCGAAGGTGACCAGATCGCTTTCCCGCAAGGCATCGCGCAAGATGGAGCCCAACAACAGGAACGCAAGTTGGACCGTCTGCATGGGCGGCACGGAGTGTGAGCCGTTTCCATTTCCCCCACGGGCTAGCCTAGCCTGCCCATCGAAGGTAAGCTCATCTTCCATACCCAGCACCGCAACGGTAAGGGGCCGCTGATACCGGCGTGCGCGACCCAGTTCAGAGACAAACTGCGCCAGCGAGAAGCGATACGTCGGAACCCCCGTTCTCTCCAAAGCGGAGGCAATGGTTCGGAACTCGGCCGCGCCCGCCTGGCGTGCTCGGCGCTTGAGTTTGGGGATGCGAGACAAAATGTTAAAAGACACTGTTCTCCTCTTGGATGCCCGTGCGCGAGAGGCTCTCTCCGCGCTTTCTGATGAACCCCGCCCTTCGGCGCACAGCTCCGCCCTCTGAGTCACATTTCCGTGAAACACAACCGGTCGTCGTGATGCGACGCGCGATTTTCTGTCAGCGTCGCCAGCCGCCGGCGCGCCCTAGAGCCTTCGATAGAGGGCTTCCGGAAGCGGGAAGGCGCGGGCGTTGAGCACGGCGCCAAGGAACCGGACGCCAGCGGCCTCAAGGCTCTCCTTGGCGCTCCACACGCTTTCCCTCTTCGTGGAATTCGATTTCACCACCAGAACCACGCCGTCAGCTAGCTGACCTAGCATCACCGGCTCGGCGCAGGCATTGACGGGCCCTGAGTCGATCAACACGTACTGGAACGCCGCGCGAAGCCCTGCAATCCGCTCTCGGTGTGCATCCGAGGTCAGCGCCGCCAGCGCATCCGAGGCCGGCTCTGCACACGACATCAGCCAAAGGTTGCTGCTTCCGAGTTGCCGCGCGGAGCTCCGCACGGTCCCGCGATCGACTACCGTCAACCCACGGAGGCCTTCACCGCCAAAGTGGCGATAAAGGAAAGGCGATCGCAGGTTGGCGTCAACCAAACACACCGATCCCTTCGTTAGGGAGGCGAGGGTCTTGCCGAGGGAGGCGCAAACCCAAGTGCAACCATCGCCAGGCTCGGCGGCGCAAACCACCACCACTCGCGGCGCGCTCGCGCCAGGGGCCAGGAACACACGCTGCACGCATCGGGTTGCTTCCTCTCGGGCCCTCGCCTCGAGATTCGGCCGGCGGGGCTCGCCCGCTCCAGACGCTGGCGCATCACCGGTTGTCCGGGACAATGCGGGCTCCTTTTCGCGTTCCGACGACAGCTCAACATTTCTACTCATGGTTTCTGCCTCGACGTCCGACTTCGCGTTGCGCCCTCCTGAGCCAGATCGGCCCCAGCCGACCACGAGGGTTTGCCGGCGCGGACCTTATGCGAACCCTGCGTGACGTGCGCCAGGCGGCCCCAGAGACGAATAGTTTGGAATCCGCACCCGTCGTAGCAACCGTTCGCGTGCCTCAAGGACGCAAGAAACATAGGCCTAGTGTCCGTCACGTCGCGGGATCGCCGCCAAAACAGGGACGCCCAGGAATTCCTGCAGCTCGTCGGGCGTCCGGAACGATCGATCGAAGTAGTCCGCGGCAAAAGCCAGCCCAAAGCTCACCAAGACCGCCAAGACGGCGGCTAAGAGCAGTTTCACGGGCAGGCTGGGTCCGATCGGCACAAGGGCCACTGTCGCGCGCTCAGAGATGGCGACATTGACGATGTGTTGCTGGTCCAGCGCGTCCGTAATACGCGCTTCTTCGCGCTTGCTCAGGTAGAGCAGGAAGTTCTGTTCTGTGGCTTTGGCTTTGCGCAGCAAGTCCTGCTGGAGCAAGCCCTGGGAGTCGAGATGGAGCGCTCTGGTGCGATAGGCGCCAACCGCGGCCGCCAGAACGGAGCCGCGGGCCCGCAGACCGACCAGGGCTGCTCTCTCTTTGGCGAGCTCGCTCCTCATCCACTCGTAGGTCGCATCGCGGTCAGAAGTCTCTTCGTGAAGCATCGCCTTCTCTGCGTTCTCAAGCGCGGCGTGAGCCTGGTTGATTTCGGCGGTGACTTCTGCAACCAGCCGATGATTGGGCTGGAATTGTGTCAGTAATTCCGTTCGCTTCAATTCAAGGTTCAACAAGGTCGACTGCAGCGCGCCGAGAGCCTCAGGGTTGTTGGCGTTCCGAACCTGGGTGGTCTGGCGAGAGGGGGTTGATGCCGCCTCCTTTTCGAGGAGGCGAATGCTCTGCTGCGTCTGCGCGATGTTGGCCTGCGTTTCGCGGAGCTCGCCCTCGAAGTCAGTCAGCTTCTGAATCGTGATCTGCTTCTCGAAATCCGCCGATACAATTCCGGAACGGCGATTGAAACTGGCCAGGCGCGCCTCGGCAGCGCCTAGAGCTTTCTCGTAGAGGTCGGTCTCACCCTCGAAGAAGGTGCGCGTTCCGCCGGGCCGGTGCACCGACACGTGCTTCTCGAGGTAAAGATCACTCAGATGGGTGAGGACGTTCGCTGCCAGCCGTGGATTCTTGTGGTCGTAAACCACTTTGATGACGTCGGTGTTGGGCAAGGGCTCTGCGTCCAAGTCGTTCTCCAGCTTAAGTACGGCCTGAAAGATTCTCGTCTCCTTGTCCGGAGCCAAATGCACTGTGTCCAGGAGACGTAGCTCGATCCAGCCCAGCGTCCACGGTGCTGGATCGTAGAGATTGCAGTCCACGACGACTTTCTGCAGCAGGTCGCGGCTCGTCAGCAACGCTACCTCCGAATTGAGCTCGTCCGGCGCCAGGCTGCGATCGATCTGCGACACATTATTTTCGGCGGTCACCACCGGGTCAGAGCGCTTGTGCTGGACAAGGATCTTCACTTCCGACTCGTACTTTGCGAAAAGGAATGCGCCAGCGACAGCGCCCGCGAGCGTGGCCAGGAAAGACAGGAGTATCAGCCGGCGGCGGCGAAACCCGATCGCCAGCAGATCCCGAAGCGAAAAAGTACGCCTCGTTCGCCCTTTGTGCTTCTCACCATTTTCATAGATCACAGCTTCACCTCCTGGCTCTCCTTCTTCGGGGTGCGGTGTTGATCAGTTGCCGGGGCGGAAATAGAGCCCCAGCGAGTCCCTGGGCATAAACCGCTCGATCTTGGAAACCGCGTTCTTCGGCACGAAAAGCATGTCCCCGTCGCGCAGGGATACATCCTCGGCCAAGCTTCCTGACTTGAGCATTTTCTTGACGTTGAGCTTCTTGACCTCCATCCAATCATTCGATACGCGCCGGAACAACAGCACCTCAGAGTGCTTGGAGGCCGGAGTGAGACCACCGGCCACTTGCAGCGCTTCGGCAACCGTCATGGCTCCCCGGAGTTCGTACCTGCCAGGATGCCCAACTTCTCCGCCCGCGACAAAATGCGGTCTCTCAAAGCTCTTCAGTTCAACCGTGATGACCGGCTCATTGAGGATCTTGCCGTAGGTCGCCTGCAGCGCTTCCACCACCTCAGGTATGCTCTTTCCTTGAACGTACATGTCCCCCATGTTCGGGAGGGCAATATAACCATCGGGCGCAACACTCACGGCTTGATTGAGTTGCGGCGAGAAAGCGAACTTCAAGTCCAGGACATCGTCCGGGCGGAGCCGATACCGCGGGTTCCGATGCTGCAGCCCGGGCGCAACCTGCTGCTCCGGGGCGGCGCTCTCCTTGTCCACATCCGCGGGTTGTGGGACAGCGCTCCAGGGCGCCGCTCCTTGACTCCGCAACCCGCCGAAAGCACATACACCAAGCAACATGAGCCCGGTGATCCCTCCTCGCGCAGTTCTGATACTGCTCATTGGCACGCCTCCTCACTTTTGACAGATTGCTGAAGAACCTCTCGGGCCTTGTCATTCCGAGCGGAGCAAGGAATCTCGCTCTGAACCTATGACACGTATGAGATCCCTCGTCGCCGGCGGCTTCTCGGAATGGACAGTTGCGGCGAGTTCTTCAGCAACCTCCTAAAGGCCTTCCCTCCCAGCGCTGCGCCGAATCCTTCTTGCCATCGGGCTGCGATTGTAGGGTCGCTCTTGTTCCGCGGGACAGCTTGTCCTGTCGAATTCATCAGTCTGGTGCTTCGCATCCATTGGGGCCGACGAGCTGTGGCGCTCGATTGAACGGAACATTTCCCGCATCATGACGACCCATGCACACGTATTCGAACCCCGCGCTCCTGACGGCGTCGGGATCACAGACACCTCGTCCGTCGAGGAGAACTGGAGCCTCCATAAGATGGCGCAAGCGAGGCAGGTCCAGTTGTCGAAATTCGTCCCATTCCGTAAGTATGAGAAGCGCCTCCGCCCCTTGGGCTGCAGCGTAAGGAGAGGGGCAATAAGTCAGCCGTCCTGGTTGCTCTGGGAATACGAGCTGGGTGTTGCCCATCGCTTTGGGATCGTACAGGCGGAGAACGGCTCGCTCTCTCAGAAGAGCCTCGATGATTCGCAGGCTCGGAGCGTCACGAACGTCATCGGTGCCAGGCTTGAAGGCCAGGCCCAAGATGCCGATCGTCTTTCCCCGAACGACCCAAAGCGCGCTCTCCAGCTTTCTGAGGAAGAGATCAATGCGGCCGCGATTGATCCGCTCAACTTCCTTCAGCAGCGAGAAATCCACGCCATGTTCCTCGGCAAGGTGGATGAAGGCTCGAAGATCCTTAGGAAGGCAGTAGCCGCCGAAGCCGATACCTGGAGAGAGAAAATGGGGGCCGATTCGCGGATCCAAGCCGAGCGCGTGCGCCACGTCGTTGACGTCAGCGTCCACGGCCTCGCACAAGTCAGCCACCATGTTGATGAAGGAAATCTTGGTCGCCAGGAAGGCGTTTGCTGCGTGCTTGATGAGTTCTGCCGTGTTGAGGGTCGTCACCACGAACTTGCAGTTCAAGGGGCGGTAGAGCTGCTCAAGGATTTGCCGCGCTTTTTCCGACTCGACTCCGAGGACAATCCGGTCGGGGTGGAAGAAGTTTTCTAACGCCTTTCCCTCTTGCAGGAATTCGGGATTTGAGGCGACCTCGAAATGACATGTGGAGTCGACTGAAAGTGCGGCTGCTGGCGACCGATCGTGATGGTCGCTTCCGGCGCCGGCATGGCGATGCGGGCGAGCGCAACGCTCGATCGTCCTCTTGATCCACTGACCGGTTACGGCGGGAACCGTGCTCTTTTCCACCACCAACTTGTATCCATTGAGGTTCCGCGCAATGTTGCGGGCGATGGCTTCGACGTGACTCAGGTCTGCCTCCCCATTCTCCCTCTGCGGTGTGCTCACGCAAACGAAGAGAACGGGAGCGGAACGAACCGCTTCGCCGACTTCGTCCGCAAGTGTGAATTTCCCACTCTTCAAGTGCTTACATAGGAGCTCCCGAAGCCCGGCCTCGTAAAAAGGAGGTTTTGCAGCTCGTAGGAGGGCTACCCGCACCCGGTCTTCGTCTGCCCCGATCACTTTCCAACCCAACTCAGCCAGGCCCAGGGCAGTAGGGAGACCCACGTGACCCAGGCCCAAGACCGCGACCTGCGCGTTAGCAGAATGAAATTCGCCTATCCCGTTTCCGTTGTCCATGTGACCCTAAACTCCTCATCTCACCACTTGATAAGTCTCAACACTCGCGATTGCCGTGCTCTCTCGATCACGGCGTGGGCAACGACATTCGCAGCAGCTTCGTCGAGTGCCAAAACCGCCCGGTTCCCTCACCGCGGCGCTCGGCAAGTCCTATTTCGCCCACACATTCTGTCTTACGGGGCCAGAAGCCCGTCGGACGAAGTGATGATCTACAAAAACCGCCGCCAGCGTGTATGAAGTCTCCGGCTTGCGGGGCGGCGTCGCACGAACGATGCGCCCGCGGCAGTTCACCTCCGCCCCTGGTTGATTGGAAATTTGGGCAAGAAGTTCGAACCTCACGTCGATCGGAGTGTTCGGTTCTAGAGAGCGCTCGGATCGAAAGAGCATACCAGACGTGCTGATGTCCTGAGTCCAACCGTCGGTCCAATTCGTTTCACCACTGACCCGGTAACGCACCAGGACTTCAATCATAAAACGCTGAGCACGCCGCAACATGTGTGCACGACCGTCCCCACCAGTCGTCCTCTCCTTGGGGTCGTCGTCTTCTGGGCGACCCAGCCGACTCATTGACGCCAGGATGAATGATTCGTTAACGCAGCATGAACGATTAAAGGCGGGCTGACAATCGTCGGAAAGGGCAACGGAATTGCCCTTTGGTACCAGATTGCCCGAAGGTACCATTGATTGAAGTCGCGCCAAGGAGGCCCAAAGGGCGCGGCGCTTGATGGGTTGCCCCAGAGCAAACTGCGGGCGGCGAATTGCTGTCGAGTCGAGCACTCGCAGTAAGGAGCCTGTTCTGAGCCGCCGGAGCGTGGCCTTAGATCGTTCCAATGGTGTTCGACGTAGCCTAGCTTTACTACGAACGGTATTTCCATGTATTGTGATACCCGCGTTGATTATGTTGATTTCTCGGCTGCGGTATTTTACCCGTCTCGCTCCTACAGACCCCTCCTGATTCGTGTCGGAAATATTCTGACGCCTGTCCGGATCATTCCGACAGGACAGGGGTCACGGTTTGCAACTAACAGAAGGCTATTACACAAGCAGTGTAATATCTGCGCAGTTACTTGACACCGCGCGGGAATGGCTTTACTTTGAAAGGGACGTGGTGGAGCACGTGATGATAATCCTACAGAACGCGGGCGCGCCAGAAGTGAACGGCAAGAGGACCAAGAGCTGATTGCTGGCCGTCTTTCGCGGCCACCGCACCCGTTGCGGCAGGAACGCAAAGGGATCATGAAAAGACACGGACCCATCTTGTGTCTCTGACGTGTTGCGGGTTGGTACTACGCTTCGAACGGAAGACGGGTGCTATCGGCTGACGGGTTAGGCGACAGACCGAAGGGATGTCTTGTCGGAAGAGACCGGCTATCTATTATGAAGCCTCCGCAAGAGAGGAATTTGTTCGCTCCTCGGGCGGAACTGGCAGACCAGGAGAGGGCATTTCAGCCATAGCCATGTCGGGTGGGTCAACCGCACACGGGATCTCCGAGCTTGGCCGTCGCGTCAAGCCTATGGATAGCAGCGCTCGCAACATTCGCATCGTAATCGCTGATGATCACACGATGTTTCGTGATGGTCTGCGGAGGGTACTCGAAACCGATCCACACTTCCAGGTCGTCGGAGAAGCCGCTGATGGCCTCGAGGCTGTCAGGCGCGTTCGCGAGTTAGCTCCTGACATTCTTCTGCTCGATCTTTCCATGCCTCGCCATTCAGGCTGGGAGGC
>QHZK01000347.1 GCA_003224635.1 Acidobacteriota bacterium
CCCGCTCGACCGCCTCCGAGCAGTTGCGGACAATCCGGTCAAGGGTCTCAAGCATGCCGCGTCCGGCGCGCGCGCTGTCCCCGTTACCTCGAGTCCCTCCGGAAACCTCGAACAGGGTTGAAATGGTGGCGGCCTTGAAATCGTCCGCCGCAACGCGCTTGAGATCCTCGAGTTCTTCGTTAAACAGAAACGGAGACTCCAGGCGGATCATGCGCGCGTGGTCCGGAGTCTCGACCAGCACCGAGTGGCGCGGACCTAGATACAGGTTCAGCGAGATTACCAGCGATTCTCGCAGGGGATCGATCGGGGGATTGGTGACCTGCGCGAACATCTGCCGGAAGTAGTGGTAGACGGGCCGCGGCCGGCCGGAGAGCGCCGCCAGGGGCGTGTCGTCACCCATGGAGCCCACAGGCTCTTTCTTTTCGGCAGCCAGAGGCTTGATCAGGAGTTCGACGTCCTCTTCAGTGTAACCTGCGGCGCGCTGGGTCGCGACAAACAATCCGCGCTCACGCATCGCGAGGGCCGAGGAGGGTCCGTTACCGCCTCTCTCGCGGCCTTCCGAGCCGGGGACCGCTGTCGTACCGGCTTTGAGCCGCGGCAGGAAGACCATGTTGCGCGTGATCCACTTGCGATACTTGCGCCCGTGCGAGACCTGCCGCTTCACCTGGTCGTTCTTGAAAATCTTCTGATGGGCGAGGTCCACGAGGAAGATCTGGCCCGGACCGAGTCGTCCCTTCTCCATGACGCGTTCGGGTTCGATATTGAGTATCCCGACCTCTGAGCCCATGACCACGAGGCCGTCCGAGGTGATGGTGTAGCGAGCCGGGCGCAAGCCGTTGCGGTCGAGGGCGGCGCCGACCAGATGGCCGTCGAGGAAGGCCATCGCCGCCGGACCGTCCCAGGGCTCCATCAAGCAGGAGTGGTAATGATAGAAAGCCTTCACGTCGGAGGGAATTTCGACAGAGCTTTCCCAGGCCTCGGGGATCATCATCAGGAGCGCGTGGTGCACGGTGCGGCCCGAGCGCGAGAGCAGTTCGAGGGCATTGTCAAAGCTTGCCGAATCGCTGCCGCCCGGCTGGATCACGGGCTTCAGCCACTCTACGTCCTCTCCCCACGTGGGGTGATCGAGCACCGCCTCGCGCACGCGCATCCAATTACGGTTGCCGAGCAGCGTGTTGATCTCCCCGTTGTGCGCTACCATCCGGAACGGCTGGGCCAGAGACCAACTGGGTGACGTGTTGGTGCTGAACCGCTGGTGGAAGAGCGCCGCCGAACACACAAACTGGGGATCGGCAAGGTCACGGTAGAAGACCCCGAGTTGCGACGGCGAGAGCAGCCCCTTGTAAACGATATTGCGGGAAGAGAACGAAGGGAGGTAGCAATCGGTGATTCCGGCGTCCATCAACCGGCGCTCGATCTCCTTGCGTGCGACGTAGAGGTGCTGTTCGAACTCGCGTTCCTCGGAAGAACCGAAACTCGAGGCTCGAAACTCGGAACTCGGAGGGGAAAGCGATTTTCGACCGTCGATTTTCGAGTTTCCAGGCGCAACGAGCAAGTGCCAGATCGAAGGCTGAGTCTCACGCGCCTGCCGACCCAGGGCCGCTTCATCCAGCGGAACCGGCCGCCATCCCACAACCTGGAGACCATGCCGGCGCGCAGCCTCTTCGGCGATGGACATGATGCGGGCGCGCTCCTGCTCCGCCTGAGGCAGGAAGAACACTCCCACGGCAATTTTCGAGTCGGAGTTGAAGTTGGAATTTAGTCGCGAGGCTTCGCGGCCAAAGAAGGCGGCGGGCAACTGGGCCATAATGCCGGCGCCATCGCCGCTCGCGCCGTCAGCATCGACGGCGCCACGGTGGGTGAGATTCCCCAGGCATTCCAGGGCCTGCTCGATAATGCGGTGGGACGGGGACTCGCCAAGCTGGGCCACGAACCCCACACCGCAAGCGTCGTGTTCCTCTCTACGGTAAAGTCCGGCGCCACTACAGTTGACATCGTCCTTCCATACCATTTCATTATTCCGCCCGTTGAGAGACCCGTACCTCTTCATTATCGCCGACGCTAGACGGCGTGTGAAATGAATACTTTTTATCCCGGTGATAAGTTTTTTTGCGTCTGAATGTAGGTTTTTTACCGAACACGCAACTGGCTTAGCGGTAATATCCCAAAATAGATCTGCCAATGCTCGCGGACCGCCTCGGTCCTTCACTCGTTCACTCGTCACTTGTCACTGCTCCTGAGGGTGAACATGAATTGCTTGATCTCGCGGCGCCGCCTTTCAGTGTCTGCGACCTGCTGCTGGTGCAGGCGCTCGTACAGCGTGAACTGCTCCCGCGCGCGGTCCTTGTCCTTGGTGCGGACAAAGGCCTGAGCCAGGCGGTAATGCGCGTCGGGGAGACTCGGGTCGAGCCTGATGGCCCGCTCGTACTCGCGGATGGCGTCAGGATAACTGCGCTGGTTGGCGTAGAGGGCGCCCAGCTCCAGGTGCGCATCGGGGAACGCCGGGTCGAGCTTGATGGCACTCTTGAGCAGCGCCTGGATCGAGCCCAAGTTGACTTGCTGCTCTTGATCTCGCTTGCCTTTCCACAAGCTCATCGCATAGTAGAACTGCGCCTGCGCGTTGCGTGGTTCGCGCTCCGCAAAGCGGCGCAAGCGCGCCGTCACTTCATCGGTTTGTGTGGTCGAGACGTTGTACGCCTTGGCCAGGAACAGATAGGGCCTTGGATCAGACGGCTCGAGGTCGGTCGAGAGCGACAATGCTTTCACCGCGTCGTCGTATTGCGCGCGGGCATAGAACGCGAGGCCCAGGCCGATTTGCATCTTCGCCGATCGCGGATAGCGCTCGACGCCGCGGCTGAAAACCTCGACCGCCGGGTCGAGCGCCTGGTGCAGGAGCAGCTCGCCTCCCCAGTCGAAGATGTTCTTCTCGCTCGGCTCCATGTGCGCAGCGCGCTCGTATTCGCTCTCAGCCGCGAGATAGTTCCCACCTTTCTCTTCGACCTCCCCCAGGAGGTTGTGCAGTTCCGCAGTATCGCGTTTTTGAAGCTGTGTCCTGATCTCGGCTCGCGCCTCGGCGTAGTGCGCAGTCTCGGCCCAGGCGAGCGCGAGATCGTATCCGTTTTCGTAGGAAGCCGCGGGATTAGCCGGGGGATTAGAAAGAGCGGCGCTCTGGGCGCGTTTCAGATAAGGGATGGCCGCGGGCAACCTGCTGGCGCGCACGTAAAATTCACCCAGATTGTGGTTGACGTCGAAACTGTCGGGCTCGAGTTCGGCGGCCTTTTTGAATTCGGCTTCTGCCAGCGTCTTCTTCCCGAGGCGCGCGAGGTTGACGGCCAGGTTGGTGCGCGCTGCGGCGGAGTCCGGCTTCAGACGCACGGCATTCTCGAGGAAGCGTTTCGCCTTTTCGTCCTGCCCTTGACCGGCATAAACCAGGCCCATCAGCTCGTTCACTTCAAAGCTGTCAGGAAGGCGCGCCGCCAGGGGCTCGATTTGCCTCTGGGCGCGCGCGTAGTCCTTCGCTTCGTACGCCGCCGCCGCGGACTGGAACTCGCGCTCAAACGCGCTGGCGCGAGCCGGAGCTTTCTCCTTCGCCGACGCCGCTTTGGGGGCCGAAGGGGCGGCTTCGCGCCGGGCTACCGGCGCTTGCGGGACCAAGAGCGGCTGAACAGCTTCCGCTTTCGTCGCGCACCCTCCGCCCCACACCACGAGGGTCAACCACGCGCATAGGCGTGCGGGTCGCACGCGGCCGCGATCAGCAAAAACAACTTTCATCGCGGATATCGTAGCACAGCGACGCAGAGGCGATTGACGGGAGGGAGCACGGTGTGCAGGGAACGGGAGCGCGGGCGTGCCGCCCGCAGGCCTCCGGTGCCTCGAAAGAGCGGGCAAGATGGCCGCGCTCCCAGGGGGCTGCAAAACGAACGGCGCCCGAAGGCGCCCTTTGAGTCGCAAGCATTCAGTTTGAACTCCGTGTAGAAACGTTCCGCTGGAACGTCTCCTCGACCTCGACGTCACGTACGGTCAGAAGTAGAACTTCAGCGCGAACTGAATCTGCCGAGGATCGTTCGGGTTGTCGCGTGTTGAAGTGATCTTCCCGAAGTTCACGCTCCGGAAGTCGAGCGATCCCGGTGCGGCCGTGAATCCATTG
>QHZK01000348.1 GCA_003224635.1 Acidobacteriota bacterium
CGTCGTTCAGCTTGACCGCTCCTGAGACCGCAGGATCGACGTTGCGCACCGTGACCAGGCCTTTGACCGCGCACGCTCGCGTGTGTTTACCGTCCGCGCCCACGACGAAAATCGCGCCGGCGGCGTCAAGGGTGGCTGTAGGAGCGCGCACGCGAATGCTGGCGCTCGACTTGCCAATTTCCCCGCGAAGGTATCCCCACTTCAGGTCAATCTCACTTTGCTGTCCGTCGGGGTCATGCTTTACCACCTGCATCTTTGACCGGGGTCCGAGGCTTACGAAAGAGCCGTCCAGGAGCTGAATCCGCACGCGTCCCGTCTCGAGAGTGCGAATGGCGTCACCCACACTGACCAGCTCGCCCAGCTTGAGCGGCACCTCGACGCTCTCTCCCGGATGCAGCACCTCTTCGTAGGGGAAGGAGTCGGTGACCTTCCCCGCGATGGAGGCGGGACCCGCCGCCCGGCCGTCCACAAGCTCGACGCGCTCCCCTGGAGCGAGGATCACGGGCCTGCCGGCGCCGTGGACCTCCACGCGGCCACGGTCGGCAAAGACTGCCGCTGAGCGGCCGACCACAGACACCCTCGAAACCGCTGGAAGCCCGGGCTGGCCACGGAGAATGACCGCAGCCCCTTGAATCTCGACTCGCGCCGGCTGCGGGCCGCCGTTCAGAGCCACCAGCGCTCCCTGGCGCAGGTCGAGCGTCGGAATCGCGGCGGAGCGGGCCGCTCCTTCCGCCCTGATCCACGGCATAGAGACCATGCCGTGGCTACCACGTTGTTCAATAGAAACCATGCCGTGGCTACCACGTTGTTCAATAGAAGCTATGCCGTGGCTACCCCCTTGTTCAGCGGGGCCGGAGCCCGAAAGCAGCGTGACGCTGCTCTGCTCGGCGATACTTGCTGAGGTCCCCGACAGCAGGCGGACGAGGGCGGCGCCGGCCTTTCCCGTCTGGATCACGTCTCCCGCGAAAAGCGCCGTGCCCGGGGGGATGCCGCTCGATTCGCGTCCTGGCGGCTGATTGAGCCACACGGGTCCCGTCGCGATTACGGAGCCGAGCACCGCTCTCCTAGCAGTTCGCTCGGCGGCAAAGCCACTCGAGCCGCCCAGACCTACCTCGATCAGAAGGGCCATCAGGGCGCCCAGCAGACTGCGGTACAGCAACGGGAACCTCCTTGGGCGGGACATGGTGACGCGGAACTGAAGCACTCTTCACTTGGAGAGTACCGGACCGGGGCCTTGCGCCGCAGGCGCTCGGCAAAGCCCTCACGTCCGGAACCCCTGCCCCCACCCCAACACAAACCTGTGCAAGCGGAGAAACTAAATTCTCTCTTTCTCGCAACGGGGCTGTCAACGAGTATTGGACGCCGCGTAAGCTGCGCCGGTAGCGAGGAACCAGTAGCGCGGAGCGGTCTCAGCCGCGCCCGCGCACGGCACTCGAACGGGATGCAATCCTCCCGGCCCACCGGGCTGACTCGCGCTACGCACCCGGCGGCTTGGGCTCCGGCGGCGGAGGAAGCTGGCACGCCTGCACCACGGACTGAAATCCGACCGTTTTGTGACTGCTGTCACAAAAGGGCTTGTTCGCCGAATGCCCGCAACGACAGAGGCTGATGGCGGTACGGCCCGCCAGATCAAACGCCTTGCCCTCCATGTCGTAGATCGTGAACTCTCCCTCAATCCGCAGAGGGCCGTTGTTTCTTACCGTAATCTTTGTTTCTGCCAATGGTTCCTCCCTGTAGATGATAGGTCGTGGATAGTCGATGGCCCGTGTGCTCGTGGCCGACCAAGCTCGACTTAGGGCGACCGCGGGCCGCAACCAATGGGACGTTCTCTGTACTACTAACCTGGAAAATGTTTGCGCCTTGCACAAATTTTTGCGGCGCTTTTTGGTTGCGGCTCTGCCGCGCTGTGACCTCCGTGCCTCCAAGACTTCAACATTGAGGTCACGGAGATGCTCCGTGCGCTCCGTGTTGACGGTTTGATGGCCACAGAGTACACGGAGCCACTGTTTGGAGATGACATGTTCTCCATCTACTATCTGCTCTCTCCACTTCTTTCTACTTTAGAACGGTTTGATCATCACTAGGACCAGAATCCCAAGGAAAACCAGAGAGATTGCGGCGTGCAGGATCACGCACTCCTGGCGCTCGAGCTTGATGCGCCCCGCCTGGAAAGCCCGGGCGCGCGCGGTCACGATCAGGTCCAGCCCGATGAGGACCGCCACCAGCAAGAGCTTGGCGTGCAGCCAGGCCTGATGGAGATAGTCGCGCTGGAGTCCCACGACGATGATCCCGGCCATCACCGTAATCGCCGCGCCGGGATGAGCGATACTTTTCAGCAGCTTCGTCTCCAGGCTCGAGAGGACCCGCTGCGCGTCGCTCGACCTCTCGAGTGTATGCGTGGCCAGCACCTGCAGCGCCGCCAGCAGACCTCCTATCCAGAATACAAAGCCCAAAACGTGAAACACAAGAGCCCACGCCACAGGACTGTTCATCTACTAGCCCTCAGCCGTCTTGCTGTAGCGGCGCTGTGTGAGCGCCGTCCGGCGGTCCCTTCCAGGGCAGGCTTCGACCGCCGCTACAGAAGCATAGCTTCAAGTTTGTTGACCCGGCCCGCGATCTTTGGGACAATAGAACGACACGCGTTATCGCCCAAAGGAGTGGGAACTTGCCCCAATACTTCATTCCCGTCGGAGAAGTGGTCAAAGAGGAACCCAAGTCCGAAGGCATCAACACGCCTCGCAAGAAGAAGCCCAAGGAGCTGGCGGTGATTACGGAGTGCTGCACGGGCTGCGCCGGGTCGCCCGCCTGCGTGCCCTACTGCCCCGTCGAAGACTGCATGTACTGGGTCACCGACGAGGACCACCCGCCCTTCGGCCGCATCGAGGTCGATCCCTATCTCTGCATCGGCTGCAAGAAGTGCGTCAGCAAGGGCCCCGACGGCTGCTTCCTGGACGGCTGCCCTTGGGACGCCATCGAGATGATCCCCATCGAAGACGTCGAGTCCACGCTCGAAATCAAGTTTCAGATCTGAAGAACAGTGACAAGTGACATGTGACGAGTGACAAGTCACAATAAACAAGTCACCGGTCAGCAGGCCATGACTCAATCACCCGATCACCCGATAGCTCGTCACTGGTCACTCGTCACTGCCCTTGACGCTTCCGGATCGCTTCGGCAGTGATCGCGGCCTGCTGCCGTACCCGCTCCGGCATCCCGCCCACGCCGCTCGAATAGCGGTCCACGTCTTCGAGGTCTTCCGGCCGGCCGACAAGGTAAAGCGCGCGAAGCGCCTCCCAGACCTGTTCCTGCCCAGGCTCGATCACGGCGATCTCAGCCCCGGCGGCGACCCTGCTTCCGTCCGCTGCCACGCATCGCCCGAGTTGGCCGGCCAGCGGCGAGCGGACTTCCACCGGCTGCGCGTCTCCGTCCCGAATCCGGGCCACGATGCTGCCACTCCTCACGGGGTCGCGCTCCTTCAACCGAAAGGTCAGGGAGCCCGCTTGCGGCGCCAGAAGAGCGTAAGGCCGAAGCAGCAGCTTGAGCTGATCCTCCCCGGACGCGTCGCCGAAACGCACCAGCGCGAGGGCCGCGTTCCCCCGGACCATTTGCTCCGGATCGGCCATCAGCGCGAGCAGCGCCTTGTGAAACTCCTGAGACGTGTTGTCCTGGCCCATCACCCACGCCGCCATAAGGCGGAGCTGCGGTTCCTTGCCGCCCGCGAGGCGAATGACCTGCGGATACCAACGCCTGGCCGACGGGTCTCCGCGCGCGATCTGGGCGGCGACCTGCGCGAGCGCGTGCTGGGTCCTGTGGGGAACCGAAGCGTCCGCGATGTAGCGCGCCATCTCGCGGTCCGGGAGTGGTCTGCCAAACCAGGTCGAATACCAGAAGAGAAATGTTATGAGAACGGCCGCCATCGGAATGACCGCGACGGCCACATTGCGAAGACCGCCCGCCCGAGCCTTCGGCGCTGCGGGAATGCCGGCCCGCTCGGACAGCCAGGAGGATTCCCTTTCGGTCGCTTTCCCCAAGAGTGTCAACAGGTCTCCCGGAATGGATGAAGCTCGGATGAGCTGCGCGGCGACTGCGGCCGCAAATTCAGAATCTTTACGGTGTTCGATTCAACGTCCATTATAGCGGACGCTTCTCGTCGCCTCAAACGCTTTCGACGCAGACCCTCTGCGCCTTGGCGCCTTGGCGTGAGGCCTTGTATTAAACGCGCTTCGCGATAGCCCATTTAGAAGAAGCCTCACGCCAAGGCGCCAAGTCAGAAAATCGCTAAGAACCAGCCTCGGTTGCCGGCCGCGACCGCAGCCGGTCGATGGCGGACCGAAGCGCGCTCTGGACCTCGCGCATGGCGGCTTCGTCTTTATATTTCTGGCGCGGCCAGAAGAATCCCTTCAGCCCGTCTTTCTTGCGGCGCGGAACCACGTGGATGTGGAAGTGCGGCACGCTCTGACTGACGCGGTTGTTGACGGCGACGAACGAACCTTCGGCTCCGAGCGCGAGTTCCACGGCGCGCGCCAGAACTTGGGCGTTCGAGAAAAGCGCGGCAATCAACGAGGCTGGCAGATCGAGTAGAGTCTCAAAATGCTGGCGCGGAATCAGCAGACAGTGGCCGGGGAAAAGCGGCCGGTGGTCAAGGAACGCCAGGGACGCCTCGTCTTCAAAAACGGTGGAATTGGGGACCTCGCCGCGCACGATCTTGCAAAACGCGCAGTCCTCCTTGCCGTCGTGCACCAAGCTTCGGCCCTCCATTCTTGTCCATCGCTATCGAGGAGTATCATACAGCACGCAGCCTGGGCGTTACTCGTAGCTTTGGACTCGCAAAACTCCGTCCCGTGATTCGGCTCGTGTTACACTGCGCGGCGCCCATTCGAATCATTTCCCAGGAGGTGAACCGTGCGAGTACGGACCCTGCCCAGGCTGTTTCCCCTGATCTTGCTCGCGAGCCCCTGTCTCGCGGGGCAAGCGCACCCGGCGGACCGCGTGGAACGGCTGCTCGAGGAGCTCTCGAACGCTCCCGGACCGTCAGGGTTTGAAGCGCCGGTACGGGAGATCGTGGCGCGCGAGCTGCGCGCTCAGGGCCTTGAGGTCTCAACCGACGGCCTCGGCTCGGTCATCGGAGTGCTGCACGGCTCCCCCGGCGGCCCGCGCATCATGCTGGCCGCGCACATGGACGAGGTCGGCGCCATGGTCCGCTTCGTCACGCCCGAGGGGATGGTCAAGTTCCAGCTCCTGGGCGGGTGGCTCGACCAGGCGCTGGTCGACCAGCGTTGGACCATCCTGACCAGCCAGGGCCCCGTGACCGCCATCAGCGGGCTGCGCAGCGTTCACATCACCCCGGCGGAAGACCGCAACCGCGTGACCGCGCGCGACGACGTTTTTCTGGACGTGGGAGCGCGGTCCAAAGATGAGGCGGAAGCGCTGGGCATCCGCGCGGGCGACCCGATCGTCCCCGCGACGGCCTTCACAAAGCTTGTGGACGGCCGCTATACGGGAAAGGCCATGGACGATCGCGTGGGCTGCGCGATGCTGCTCGAAACGCTGCGCCGGCTGAAGGAGCAGGGCTCGAAGACTCCGAACACCCTCTATTTTGTGGGCACGGTCCAGGAAGAGGTAGGCCTGCGCGGGGCGCACACCGCCGCCCTGGCGGTCAAGCCCGACCTCGGGATTTCGCTCGAGGCGGGTATCGCCGCCGACCATCCGGGCGGGCGGGCCGATTGGGCGCAGGAGCGGCTGGGCGCCGGACCGGTGATTTATCTCGCTGACGCCGCCATGCTCGTGAACCTGAGGCTGCGCGACTTCTTCGTGCGCGTCGCCGCGGACGCGAACATCCCCCTCCAGACCGAAGTCACTACAGGCGGCGCGGAGGACTCTGCGGAACTGCAGCGCTACGCTGCGGGAACGCCGTCCATCAATTTCGCCGTGGCCACGCGCTACCTGCACAGCCACAACAGCATGATCGAAAGGGCCGACCTCGACCGCGCCATCGACCTACTGGTGAAGCTTCTTCCGCGCCTCGATTCGAAAACCGTAGCGGAGATTTCGCGATTCTAGCCGGTAGGACGGAGTCAAAGCCTTCACTCGTCATCTTGAGCCCCTTCGCTTCGCTCAGAGCAGGCTCTCCGCCTGTCATTCTGAGCGCAGCGAAGAATCTCTGTATTTCACTCAGGGTGAACTCAGCGAAGGATCTCGCAGTGCCCCGAAATCAAAAACTGAGATTCTTCGCTCCGCTCAGAATGACAGACTCACTTCTGGCTTCTGACTCCTGACTCCTGGCTCCTGACTCCTACCGGTACAGGTGATACAGCATCCAGTAGACGATCACACCGGTAGCCGAGACGTAGAGCCACAAAGGCAACGTCCAGCGCGCGATTCTCCGGTGGAGAGCGAACCGCTCGCGCAAGGCGCGGTAGAGCGTGACGAGCGCCAGCGGGACAATCACAACGGCCAGGATGGTGTGGGAGCCGAGCAACGTAAGGTAGAAGGCCCGGACGAGGCCGCGTCCGGCGAAGCGAGTGACGCCGTGGTGAGCGTGGTACCAAAGATAACAGATGAGGAAAAGGGTGGACGTCGAGAACGCCGACAGCATGCAGAGCTTGTGCGCTCCGACCTGTTTCCTGCGAATGAAGAGGAACCCAAGGCTGAGCAGCAGGGCGCTCGCGGCGTTCAGCGCGGCGTCCAGCGCGGGGAAATCGGAAAGCGGGAGCATGCAGAAGCCGTCAGTGAGTCAGTTATCAGCAGCAACGCGGCCCAGAGTCAGAAATCCCAACTTGAAAGTTCAAAGCCGAATCGCCCAGTGTTTTCGACCTTGTTCTTGGCTGATGACTGAGAACTGATAGCTGACGACCTTCCTCTACTGGGTTCTGCAGAATTGAGTGATATCCGCCCCTCACCCCCTTCCCCTCTCCCGCGAGGGGAGAGGGTAGAGAAGGCCTCAACTCATGCCCTCTCCCCTTGCGGGAGAGGGCGGCGCGCAGCGCCGGGTGAGGGGTTTGACGGGTCACTCTATTTGGCAACGGTCATTAGCTCGGTCCTTTTCGCAGCTCTTTTAGCAGGGCTTCGAGTTCGCCGGTGTGCAACGACCAGGCGAGGTCAAACAGGAAGAAGGCGCCCAGGGTGAGACCGATGAGGGCCAGCGCGATGCCGTCGAGATAAGCGATCCAGCCCGTTGCCACGACCCAGGCCACGACCGCGAGCGACGCCAGCCCGAGGACGAGGCAGATGCCCAGCTCGAGAAAGCACGCACGCACATGGGATCGCTCTCGGGGTAGTGCTTGATCGGCGGCAGCCGGCTGCGGCGTGGCCAGGGCTTTCGAGCCGGGAGCGGCCGTTTCCTGTACCACGTTTCCTGTCGGACCAGCCATAACCGTTCACTCGAGCGCTGACTGTCGAGTTAAGCCGCAACCAACGGGGCGTTCTCTCGGACCTCCGTGCCTTTCAAGCTTTAACACCGAGCGCACGGAGTATCTCCGTGAACTCGTGTTGAGGCTCCTCTCAGCACGAAGGACACAGAGGCGCTACCACTCCTCTAAAATTTTGTGCTTCACGTCGATATCTTGTCAACCATCATCAGACCGAGGAGCAACGGCAGATAGATGACTGACGCCAACACCAGGCGTCGGGCGAGCGCGTTCGACCGGGAATGCGCGAGTCGCGCGCCGCAGAACAGAAAAGCCAGGCCAACCAAAGACGCTCCGAGACAGTAGATGGCGCCTGCCTGGTTCAGAAAGACGGGTATAAGGCTGACCGGGAGCAGCGCCAGCGTAAAGACGAAAATCTCTCGCCCGGTGAAGCGGCCGTCGACGTCCTTCGGCGGCAGCATGATGTATCCCGCGCGGGCGTAATCCTCACGGTACATCCAGGCGATGCCCAGGAAGTGGGGAAACTGCCACAAAAAGAGCACGGCGTAGAGGACCCAGGCCTCGCGGCCCAAGCTGCCGCGCGCCGCCGCCCAGCCGATCAGGGGCGGCATGGCGCCCGGA
>QHZK01000064.1 GCA_003224635.1 Acidobacteriota bacterium
GCTCTATAACATGGTGAAGCCGCCCAGCATCCTCGGCGTCGTCAATGGAAGGGACAGCCTCGCCGACAAGTGCCGCACGCTGGTTCAGATGGCGAAGGACCAGGGCGGGACGGACAACATTACCGTCATCATGGCCGAGGTTGCGGGTCCCGGCCTTCTTCCTGCTGACCGGGCGGCCGCGGTGGCAGCGAAGGAATTTCGGGAAGAAGATTTTGACCGGTAAAGGCAGCGCCGGCCTCACCCTATACCACGACTTGCGCTTCGGCACCCGCCCGACGAGCGCCAACCCAGGTTCATCCGGCGAAGGCAGGGGTCAATCAATTTTGTTGGGTTTTGATTTGAACGCGGAAAACGTGTTCGCCCACGAAGAATTCGTCGCCGTCCTTCAGTTCAACTTCGTCTCGAATCCTGCGATAAACGCCGTTCCTGCTGTTTAAGTCCTGCAGCACGAACCGGGCTGGCTGGGCGACCACGCGTGCGTGGGCCGCCGACATATACGGATCATCGTTAAAGGTCAGATCGCCTCGGGTGCGGCCAATGGTGATCTCGGGCTTTTCGAGGGCGAATTCGCCTGTCACGCGGCCGTCGAGCTCAATGTGCTCGAGCCGGGCGGTCATGGGCCCTCGTTGCGGCTTGGGCGTCCTCTTCAGGAACCGGGCGCCCACACCCGAAGCTCGATTCGGACGAGCGTCGAGTGGCTGCGTCATGAACCGGAACAGGTCCCGGCCAAGCAGGAAGACGTCGCCCGGAGCGAGTTCGGTGTCCCGCCGCTGCCGCAGGAAGGTTCCGTTCCGGCTCCCGTAATCCTTCAGGAAAATCCTGCCCTCACGGATGGCGACGGAGGCGTGAAGCGGCGAGAGTTGCGCGTCCTCGGGGTAGTTGATCTGGCAATTCTCGCGGCCGATGAAAACTTCGCCGTGCAACTCTCGGGTCTCGCCCGCGGCGCCGTCCGGCCTCACCTCGGTGAGGCTGGCCTTGATCTCAACCGCAACGCCCCCAGTGGTCGGGGCGCCTTGGGCCGGCTGCTTGGGACCGAGCGGTCTTGGTCTCGGGCCGGACCGCGACGGCGGCGGCGCGGCCGGTCCCGTCGGCGCGGCGAGAGGTTGCGGCCTCGATGAAGCCGATACGAGCGTGTCGTGGAATGGCTTGCCGCATCCGGCGCAAGCGGCGGCGCCCGAGGGGTTAGACGCTCCGCAGGAAGGGCACCGGGGGTAGCGTACTTTTTCCCTTTGGGTTGCCGCCTTGCTCGCCATAAAGCCTCCGGGCAACTGGGGTGGTCGGCCTCCTGTCACCGGCGCGCCTTAACGAGGATTATAACAGTGAAAACTCATGGCAAGCGAGATAAGAGGCGGTACAAATATGCTATCCTCGGAGCTGGACTCAATCGGGATCGGAAATTGGTGGTATCGAGTCTTCATGCCATGAGCGCGCGTCGAGCAAACTGCCGCGTCGGCTCTCCCCGTCTCGCAAAGCCCCAGGGCTTCACTTGAAACGTCGGACATTTGGGCGTCCGGCGGCCGTTTCCACCCCAACACTGAACCTTGAAACCCGGCAGTATCGAAGCGCGAACTTCAGGCTTCCCAATCTTCCATGCTGATGCAGGATGAAGAAGGTCTTCGGGTAAGCGCGGGTTCGCCTCGCGCGCCTCGGCCTCCGGTTCAGTCAAGAGGCCCCTAAACTGGCGTTCGAGGGGACGCCCAGGTTGAGATTCGTAGGAGCTAATCCCATGACGAAATCAGCTCAAGACCTCCTGGTAGAAAATGAGAAGCTGGCCAAAGAGCTTCTGGCTGTCCACGCTGACGATATTGATCGCGCGCGTCGCTTTCCGCGACAGAACATCCAGGAGTTGGGGCGCAGCGGTCTGCTGGGGCTTGTTGTTCCCCTCGAGTATGGCGGGGCAGGCGCCGGCATTCCCGAGATGTCGGAAATCCTGGAGCGCATGGCGGAGGCGTGTCCCTCAACGGCCATGGTGGTGCTCATGCACTACTGCGGGACGGCGGTGATCGCCGCCCGAGGCAGCGCCACGTTGAAGCAAAGCCTGCTCCCGGCCATAGCGCGCGGCGAACACTTGACGACGCTGGCATTCAGCGAGGCAGGTTCGGGCGGGCACTTCTATATACCGGTCAGCGAGGTAAGGAGGAACGGTCATGGCCTGCGTCTGACGGCTCGCAAGAGCTTTGTGACGAGCGCCGGCGAAGCAGACAGCTACGTGGTTTCGACGCGCAAGGCGGGCGCCTCCGGGCCTACCGACCTGGACCTTTATCTCGTCGCCAAGGGCACGCAAGGCTTTGCCGTGGGAAAGCCCTTTGAGGGCCTGGGCCTGGCAGGAAACGCCAGCGCGCCGATGAAACTCGAAGACGTTGAACTGGAAGAGGTAAAGCGGCTGGGAAGTGAAGGCAGCGGTTTCGAGACTATGATGGAGGTGGTCCTGCCGCATTTTCAAGTGGGCGTGGCAGCGGTCTCGCTGGGAATTGCCACGGCTGCCTTCCAGGCGGCCTCGGCGCACGTCGTGGCCCGGAAATATGAACACGCGGGTGGAACGGCTCTGGCGGCGATCCCACGCGTGCAATTCCTCGCCGCGGAGATGGCGCTCGAGCTCCGCTCGGCGCGCGCGTACCTGGGCGAGACCATTCGTCGCGTCGGGGCGGGCGATCCGGAAGCCATGCTGGATGTCCTGGGCGTCAAGGCGCGAGCCGCCGAGGCTGCTCTCGCCGTCGCCTCGCGCGCCATGACCCTGGGTGGCGGTGCGGCCTTTGGCCGGCGCGGAGGACTCGAGCGAATATTCCGCGACGCGCAGGCCGCTTCGGTGATGGCGCCTACCACGGACGTGCTGAAGGAGTTTCTGGGCAAGGCGTGCTTGGGAGTTCCGCTGTTCTAGCGGAGGGGAGGAATATGCCACGTGTGTCCGGACGCCGAGTCGATAGCCAGGCGCTGCGCGTGGGCGCGGTGGCCTACGACCCAAAGGTCGTGACGATCTGGGAGGGCTTCAAAGCCTATTTTGAGAAGCGCGGTGCTCCCATCGACTACATCCTGTACTCGAACTACGACGCTCATCAGGTCGAGGCAAATCTCGCCGGCGAGGTTGAGGTGGCCTGGAACTCGCCCTTGGCCTGGGTCAAGCGTCCCGATTGTGCCGTCCGGCACTGTCCAACGGATTCTTCTTACCCCACTGGCTGATGAAGGGCCTGCGGAGAAACGGCCGCAGAGTCTCTGGGGTGGTGCTACTCGCTCCCTCCTGTATCAGCCGACGAAGCGGACGGGAAAGTGCATGACCGTTGCACAAAAAGCGGGCGTTGACTTCGATCTCGAACGCCTCTATCTTCAAATGGACAACCTAACGCGAAGTGACATTTGGTCGTAATGGAACTGCGCGTACCATACACTCAACAATTCTCGCCGCAGCAAACTCCACTGAAGCGGCTCCTGCCGGTTGTTCGCCAAAATTCCGGGGAGGTCAAACGGCTACGCTCAGCTATCGGTGCCGCCTTCTTCAAGGATAAGGCTGACCCTGGAAAGCTGGCGGGCAATACGTTGATTGCTCTTCGCGCCCACGGCATCATCAGTGCTGGAGGCGCTGACCTGACAGACTTCGGCAAGCAACTCGTTTCAATGCGAGGCTCAGAGGATCAGGCGCATCGGCTCATGGCGAAGCACATTCTTGTCGATCTTGATGGTATGGGCATCGTTGAGACGTTGCGAGAAATGAAGCGAGCGGACCTCAAAATCAGCCTCACAACACTGCCCGACGAGTTGCGTCAGCGTGGCTACCAAGTAAGCGACAACTCCAGCGATTTGTCTAGCGTGCCAGTTGGCTTCGAGAAGCCAAACTGCTGACCGAGTATGATGTGAACGAAACGGAATATGCGTCCCTGGTGGGTACGCAGCCCGCCTTGGTTGATGCGATGAAGGGTCTGACAAGAGAACAGATTGCGTTCTTGCGGGCAATCGTTGCTCTCAATATAAACGATTGGTCCCCATACAACGCAGTCTGCAAACACGCTGAAGATTTGTATCCCGGCGAGGTACGTTACAACTGGAAAGAGGTTGTTTCGACCGTCTTAAAGCCGCTCACGGACGCCGGACTCATAGAGCTCCGCAAAAAGGTCAAGGAAGACAAGGAGACCCCCGAGGGGAGAGGTGGAAAGGCAGCGGACATCAAGCCCACCGGAAGATTCGAACAACAGATTGCTGAGCCCATACTCAGAGCCCTATATCGCTCTGCGGGATTTGCCGAAATTCGGGAGATACGGGCGAAGTCCCTAGCTCAGATCGTAGAAACTATCGAGAAGAGCACAGATCAAAATAAGCGAGCGCGGGCGCTCGAATGGCTGGCGATTCGGTTGTGCCAAATGCTCGACTTGGATTTCCTAGGTTGGCGCGAAACAGATATTGAGATCGCCGGGGGCGGCGAAGTTGACGCTCTGCTGCATTCAACGCGACTCATTTATTCACGCTGGCAGCTGCAATGCAAGATCGGCGCCGTGACGGCGACAGCGGTTGCTAAAGAGGTTGGCATGAACGAAGTCGTTCTGGCGAATGTCATCTTGGTTGTGGGTACGAAGAAGGCCACGAGGGGTGCGGAGACTTTTCGCCGTCAGATTATCAGTAAGAGTAGCCTGAACATAATCTTCCTGGATGGGCCGCTGCTAGAGAAGATCATCCGCGATAATACGTGCTTGGTTGAAATCCTGCAAGAACAGGCACAGGACGCGATGAGGCTTAAGCCCAAAGAGATCGGGGTGAAGGTGACTCCACCGTCAGGGGAACACGGATCGTCAGGTGCCGAAGGCGGCAGCGGGACCGAATCCAAGTCCGATACGGCTCTGACTCAGCAGCGGTTCGATGCGGCTTACGGTACTGCGTTGGGGAAAACGTTCTGCGGTGACTCTCTTCGAATAATGCCTGCACTGATCGCGGAAGGGGTTAGGGTCAAACTCATTGTGACATCGCCCCCGTTCGCACTCGTTCGAAAGAAAACCTATGGCAACGAAGATGCAGATCGTTACGTTGAGTGGTTCGAGAAATTCATTCCCTATTTTAAGGATATTCTCGACCCAGCAGGCAGTCTTGTGATCGACATCGGCGGATCATGGATTAAGGGCCTACCGGCTAAGTCAACGTATCACTTCAAGCTGTTGCTCAATTTGTGCGACAGCGGATTTTACTTGGCTCAAGATTTTTATCATTACAACCCGGCGCGACTCCCGACTCCTGCTGAATGGGTCACTATCCGCCGTTTGCGCGTGAAGGACGCTATCAACAGCGTATTTTGGTTGGCACGAGACCCGTTCGTCGATGCAGACAATCGCCGCGTCTTGGCTCCGTACAGCGAGAGCATGAAGGAGCTCCTGCGGAACGGGTACAAAGCGAAACTTCGGCCTTCTGGTCACAACATCAGTACCAAGTTTCAAAAAGACAACGCTGGCTCGATACCGCCTAATCTTTTCCAGTTCGCGAACACCGCGAGCACCAGCCATTACCTGCGCAGATGTCGGGAAGAAGGCATCAAGCCGCATCCGGCCCGATTCCCACAAGCTCTGCCAGAGTTTTTCATCAAGTTGTTGACAAATCCTGGGGACATCATCCTGGATCCGTTCGCCGGCTCAAACGTCACCGGGGCGGCAGCGGAATCATTGGCGCGTCAATGGATTAGCATTGAGCTCGACCCGAGCTATGTCGCTGGGTCTCGCTTCCGTTTTGAGGCATCGAAACCATGCGAAAAACGCTCGAAGAGGAAAAGCCAGTCTCCCGCCATCCCGCCTCTCTTTCTTCAGGCAGTGCAAGCGGCTGAACAAGTTGACGAATCCCGGTGACAATCGAACGCTTCGATTCGAAGTGTAAATTTACAGGCGTGGTGGATCCATCGCGCAGTTTGCGATGTGTTCGATCAGGCACGTTAATTAAGAAGAGTGGCGAGTGACCATTGACGCGTGACGAGCAATCGAAATCAGAAGCCGCGCAGCGCGGACCCCTGCTCTTCCGGTCCTGCAGTTCTTCCGCGGCAGATTCCGACAAAGACATAACTTCTCCTCGGCGGGGTCTAAAGACCCGCCCTTCCACTTTCAGCGCGTAATTTACAATTCCTCGTGGATGGTCTGCAGGGCCCGGACCTCGAATTCTCGGGCGCCGTTGGGCGTGGAAACCTTGACACTGTCACCCACGCGCTTTCCCATCAGGCCGCGTCCAATGGGCGACGAGGTAGAGATCAAACCCTGGCTGAGGTCCGCCTCCTCGGTTGTCACTAATTTGTATTCCACCTCAGTGCCGCGGTCGAGGTCGTACAGGACGACTTTGGAGCCGAAAGCGACCCGGTCTTTGGGGATGTTGCTCATATTGATCAAAGACAGGTCTGCCAGCCGCTTCTTGAGCTGGGCCAGCCGCGCTCCCACGTAGTCCTGCCGCTGCTTGGCCATGTGGAACTCGGCGTTTTCGCTCAGGTCGCCCATGGCCCGGGCGCGTTGCAGCTCCTTGGGCAGCTCGAACGTCAGTTCGCGTTCCAAAGCCTGGATTTCCTCTTCGAGCTTCTTGGCGATATGTGAGGTCATGGCCGGGAGTCCCGTGTGTTCTCGCTCAAACCATTATAGGGAAATGCGCCGGATGGCGCAAGCGCCGTCGCTGCGGTTGCGGGGCAAGCGACTCATTTTGACTTCTTCAGCGGTTGCTTTCGCTTAGGCTTTCTCAAGAACCTCGTGGATACTCCGCGGCAGCAAGGGACGGCGTGTACAACGATTCCGCCCTGATGGCATAGACATGTGCAGTCGCGTCTACTCTTCATGAGTCCCGTCATTTGGGGCGGAAGTGAGAATGGGCGACGAAGAGACCGAGCACCGTGAATAAAGCGCCCGCCAGGCCCATCACCACGGCCAGGATCCGATTGGTTTTTACGTTTGTCCTTTCAAAAATGTAGATTCCGATCGCCAAAAAGACGATACCCAACGCCAAGGGATACCACCAAGGCTGGACGTCGATTCCCATTTCCCTACTCCTCTCGCGGCGGATAGTTAAGGCTGGGTCTCGCTTTGATCAAACCGGAAAGAGCCGCCTTCTTCTCGATTCGGGCCGATTCGGTCGATTCGGGGGAAGCGCCCGCCCCGCCTCCTCGGGTGATTCCGAATTATAACACTGGGTAGCAGGTGGCCTTGGCAAGATTTTCATGGCCGGACCGGAAGGCGCTTGAACGGATCACCATCGCCGGTCGCCCTGGGTCCGGAAGAGAAGGCCGTCGTCTTTTTGTGGCGCGTGAGCTCGCTTACAATCATAGTTTTCGACGGAGGAATCACAGCCCGGCAAAGCGTTCTCCTGACGCGGGGCTCGGAAAACTCGCATTTCCTCTGATAACCGACGTCGGTCTGGATACGTCTTATTGGAACAGAAAGAGCTTCATTCTTGTAGTTGCCGGCAGGAGACAACAAATGACCACGCTGATGCAGGACCTTCGCTATGCATTCCGGCGCTGGCGGCAGTTGGAGGCTCTGCTATTCTCTTGAAGAAATTGCCTGACCTCGCTGGCAAATTCTCTAGTAAAAAGGCAGGACTAGTTATGGTAGATTACGCCTGCCAGCGTCGGTGAGGGCTTCGACAGTTCTTGGCTCGTCAACAGAATAAGGGAGAGGAGATTCTATGAACCGCGGGAGATTCATCAGGGACTTTGTGATTCGCACAGTTCTTTTCCTCACGACCGTCTGCTGCCTGAGCGGGCGCGCCACGGCGCAGACGGTCAACGGTACCTTTCATGGCACTGTTTCCGACAGCAGCGGCGCTATCTTGCCGGGGGCCACGGTCGAGGTCAAGAATGCCTCCACGGACTTGGTCCGGCAAACCACCACCACCGGCGACGGCTTCTACACTATCACCCAACTTCCACCAGGACATTACGCCATCAATGCCTCCAAGAGCGGATTCACCACGGCCCGGCAGGCGGACGTCGAATTGCTCGTCAACCAGGACGCCGAGGTGAATTTCACCTTGCAGGTCGGGGCCGTCTCGCAGACAGTGGACGTAACGGCAGCCCCGCCGGCGTTGCAAACAACAAACGCCACGATCAGTCAGGTCATTGGATCCAAAGAGGTGGTGGACCTTCCGCTCAACGGTCGCCAGTTCACTCAGTTGGTCTTACTGACTCCGGGTGCGGCTCCGAAGGAAACTGGCCAGCAAGGCTTTTTCGTGATTCCCATCGGCGGCGGTGGGATTAGTCCCTCCGTCAACGGACAGCGCGGGCAGCAGAACAATTTCACGTTAGACGGTGTGCTCAACAACGCGATTTTCGATAACACGTGGGCGATCAGCCCCCCGCCCGATGCTATTCAGGAGTTTAACGTGCAGTCTCAGATGACCGACGCCCAGTTCAGCATCTCTTCGGGCGCGAACGTCAACGTGGTCACAAAGCCGGGGAGCAATCAGTTTCACGGCGCCGTCTGGGAGTTTCTCCGCAACGACAAGCTGGACGCCGCCAATTTCTTCGATAATTTCTTCAACCACAAGAAGCCGCCCTTCCGCCAGAATCAATACGGCTTTCAAGCCGGCGGCCCGTTGTACATTCCGCACCTTTATGACGGGCGGGCCAAGAAGACTTACGTCTCGGGATACTGGGAGGGCTTTCGGTCCACCAAAGGATTCACGGTAACGAACAATGTACCGACAGCGGCCGAACTGGGCGGCGACTTCTCGGACATACTGACAAATACCCAGGCGACAGTCGTTGATCCCACGACCCTACAACCCATTCCGATCTTTGATCCGTTGGGCCGCCCGGTCCGGAACGGCCAGATCTTCGACCCTTACAGCACCCGACAAGTGACTGCGGGTCAGGTTGACCCGGTAAGGGGGATAGTGGCGAAGAGTACCGGTTTGGTCCGGGAGCCTTTTGCCGAGAACATCATTACTGGAGTTCCCCTCAATCCTCAGGCGTTAACCTACATCAAAGCTTTCTTCCCGGCGCCCAATCTCAACGTGCCGCCAAACACGTTCCCCAACTTTGCGGCCTCCAGCAGCGATGTCATCAAAAGCGACCAGTTCGGAGTCAGATTCGACCACACGTTCGGTAACAATGACACCCTGTACGGCAACTTTTATTATGCTCAGCCGACTCGAACCTTTCCCAACAGTCTGCTGATCGGCGGAAACACGGCGCGGAACTCCTCGCGTGTGACCGCTGTGGGTTACACCCACCTGTTCAGCCCAACCTTGCTTGGTACGTTTCATTATGGCTACAACTGGACGTTTTTCGGGACTACGAACGTCCCCGGCGGCGTGGATCTGCTGAATGCCACCAACCAGGCAGGACTTACGCCGGTCCGCAACGCTATCCCGATCGTTCCCCAGATCGGTCTGTCGCCCCGCCTGGGTGGCACAGGCCAGTTTGCGATTCCGCTGGGTCCGATCAGGTCGCACCAGTTCAGCGCCGATATCCAGAAGATTCGCGGCTCCCACACCCTCAGCGCCGGCGCCATGCTCTTCCACATTCACAGCTTCGACGACGGCTGGGGCACGTCGATCGGGTTCGACCAGTATCCGACGAGCGCGAATTACGTCTTTAACGGCTCGAACTCTAATGCGTCCGGCAGCGGCGACGGCTTGGCCAGCATGCTGCTGAACTTGCCTTCCAATCTGTTCGGTTTCGTGGGCTACACGGGGGCCGACGACAAGACTAACTGGCAAGGATATTATCTGCAAGACAAATGGCAGGCCTCGAAGAAGCTCAACATCCAGATTGGAATACGTTACGACTATGTGCCGCCCGCGCGCTACAAGAACGACGAGGTGTCAGGCTGGAACCCGGACTGCCCGGTGCCAGCCACGCCGGCCTTGCCCGGCTCCGCTGAGGCCGCCGCAATTACGAACGCTTGTTTCCTTATTCCGATTCCATTTTCGACCCCCCCAGGTTCGGGACCCGTACCCAATCCATCCTGGCCGTTTCCGAATGTCAGGAAGACGTTCTTCGACCCGAAGTACAACGGCTGGCAGCCGCGTTTTGGCTTTGCATACGGCGCCACGCCGAAGACCGTGGTGCGGGGGGCGTTCACAGTGTTTACCGATCACAACAATACCCTTGTTCAGGAGTCGCAGGACCCGCGGATTGCCTGGCCGTTTGGCGCCGGCGTTAGTTTCGGTGGTTTGAACCGTGGAGTCGTGAACTGCGAGCAACCGGATCTGAATGCCAGCCAGGCTTGTTGGAGCGAGCTGCCGTCAGCTACGTCGTTCCTACCGCCCAACAACTACACCCCGGCCCTTGCTTTCGGAGCCACCCCGCGTCTCAAGATTCCCTATGCTATGCAGTACAACCTCTCTGTCGAACGGGAAATCACACCCAGCCTGACGGGCACCATGAGCTACGTGGGAACCGGGAGTCGACATCTCTTCATCCAGCCGATGTACAACGCTCCGCTGACGCCGGGCCCCGGCCCCGTGGCGCCGCGATCGCCCTTCCCATTCTTTGGACAGTTCCCGTGGGACACCAACTCGGGGGTGGGCAGCTACAACTCGCTGCAGGTTAAGGTGCAGAAGCGATTCTCCGAGGGACTGACTTTCCTCGGTTCGTACACGTGGTCGAAGTGTCTGTCCATCCAGGACGAAGGCAAATCGGGAAGCATTCAGAACCCGTACGATTCAAGCGCAGACAAGGGACCCTGCGACTTCAATATTCCGCACCTCTTCGTCTTCAGCTACGGTTACGAACTCCCGGTGGGCAAAGGCAAGTACTTCGGCAGCAGCATGAGCGGAATTGGGAACGCCATCCTGGGCGGGTGGCAGATCAGCGGGATTACGACGGCCGAAAGTGGCTCGCCGCTCACCGTGACGGCGGGGACCGACAATGCGAACATCAACCCGTCCAGCGAAACGCAGCGGGCGAACCCTGTCGCGGGAGCTCCCATCCTGCCGTCGGGATTCCATCAGGGGCCCGAGCAATGGTATAACCCGGCGGCCTTCGTTCTTCCACCGCCCTTCACTTACGGGACCTTGGGCCGGAATACTTTGCGAGGGCCAAAGTCTATTAACTGGGACTTTGCCTTGCTCAAGAACTTCCGGATAACGGAGTCGAAGAGGTTCCAATTCCGATCCGAGTTCTTCAACGTCTTTAACAACGTGAACCTATCACCCCCAGGTGGGGGGGCAAGCGGTGGATTCAGCACTATCGGCGGCGAAACGCAAACGGCCGTCAGTGATCCGAACTTCATGAAGATCTTCAGCGCCGCGGCTGCCCGGGAAATCCAGGTGTCACTCAAGTTCCTGTGGTGAGATACTGAGGCTTGCTTCGAGGTCGGTCGCAAGTCACATTGTTACACCCGATGAGCGGTCTGAAGGAGTTAGCAAAGCCACGCAGCGTTGTCTATTGCCTTACGTGCTTCGCAGGCCTGACGGCTTGGCTCGCGATGGCTACAGGGGTCCCGGCTGCCGCCCAAACAACCGACAAAACGCGGGCGCAGCCGGAGTCCGCGCCTCATGAACAGGTTGACGCTGCCTACCAGCGTGGAATGAAGCTTCTTCAAGAGAAGCGTTACAATGACGCGCTCGAGCAGTTTCGGCTCGTGGAACAGGGCGCTCCACGGAGCCCGCAGGGGCCCAGTGGGGAGGGGATCGGGCTCGCTTTGATCGGCAAGCCGCAGGAGGCGATTGAAGCGCTGAAGCGAGCGCTCGCGCTCGATCCGACCTTTTGGGTGGCGAAAAGAGAGCTCGGGATTGTTTACTGGAGCCAGGATCTCAAGGAAGAGGCAGCCCGGGAGCTCGAGCCTGTCGTCGCGCTTCATCCAGACGACGGGCCTGTCAACGTCATTCTCGGACAGTACAAGTTTGAACGCGCGGACTATCAGAGGGCGCTCGTCCACTTATCCCGCGTGCCGGCCCAGGTCGCGGCAGACCCGCGCCTGTCCCTGATCGTGGCGGAGGCGCAACTCAAAACCGGACAAACCGCCGAGGCTGGCGCAACGCTGAAGCGCTTGGTCAGGCGCGCGGGACTGACAAACGAACAGAGTTTCGAACTCGCGTGGCTGCTGGGGCAGGCAAAGCTCTTCGAGCCGGCCATCGAGGTATTCAGCCAGTTGCCGCCGGACTATCCGGATGAGTTCCGGCGCCACTACGGGCTCGCGCTGGCTTACCTAGGCGCCAAGGAGTATGACAAGTGTATCGCCACGCTGAATGCGCTTCGGGCGCGCGGCAATACGCGTCCGGAGCTTTTCGGCCTCCTGGGCGTCGCCGAAGAGAAGGGCGGGCACACGAAGGAAGCCTACGATGCCTTCCGGCACGGCATTCTCACAAATCCTGCGGACGCGCAGAATTACCTGAACATTGCGACCTTAGCGTGCGAGCACTTGAACTACGGCCTCGCGGCGGAGATTCTGACCTCAGGCATCGAGCGGATTCCGGCCTCTCATGAATTGTTTTTGAGCCGCGGAATCGCCTATACGCTAAAAGCTCAGTTCGCTTTGGCGCAGCGGGACTACAATCGTGCTATCGAGCTCGATCCGTCCGATGCGGGAGGTTATCTGGCCAGGGGGCTCTCGCACCTCGAGGCCGGCGACCTGGACCGGGCGATCGAGTCCTTTAAAGAGGCGTCCGCGCGGGAAAGCAAAAACGCGCGTTCTTATTACTTTGTTGCGGAAGCCCTGATCCAGAAGGGCGCTTCTCCTGGAACAGCGGCTTTCGATCAAGCGAAACAGGCCGCCGATACCGCAATATCGCTGGATCCTGATTTCGCGTACGCCTATCGCGATCGCGCCAAGCTCGAACTCGAGGCCAAGGAAACGGACCGAGCCATTGCGGACCTCGAGCGCGCCCGCGCCGCCGATCCGAAGTCGAGTTCTATCACCTATCTGCTGGGTCAAGCGTATCAGCAGAAAGGTCGAAGCTCACAGGCCAATGAGTTGTTTGCTCAGGTCCGAGAAGCCGCCGACCGGGAGGCCCGCGAGTTTCGCCGCGACTCTCTAACTCAGACGCTCGTGGTCATTTCGAAAGGCGACCACTGAGGCACGAAATGAAGGCAAGTCTGTGGCCTGCTTGCAGAAATGCCCGTCTGATCGGCGCCGCAGCCGCCTTGCTGCTCGCCACGCGAGTTTTGGGCGCGCAGTCTGCGGCAACGTCCCGGCGCTTGTCATGCGCCTCCTCGCTCGAGCGCGGGAAAGACTTGCTCGACCGGCGCCAATTCCGACAGGCTGAAGAACTGCTCGTCCGCGCGGCCGGAGTGTGCCCCAGTGTGGCTGAGATCTTCGATACGCTCGGCCTGGCTTACGATTTTGACGGCCATCCCACCGAAGCGCAGGCGGCCTATCGCCGGGCAATCTCGATCGATACCAGGAACGCGGGATTCCACAACAATCTCGCCGCCAGTCTGCTCCGATCTGGAAACCAGGCGGCCGCAATCAGCGAATTTCGCCAAGCTCTTGAAATCGATCCAGCAAACAAGACCGCTAATTTGAATCTCGGAAGCCTGTATCTGGCGAACAAGCAATACAAGCCGGCCTTGCGTTGTTTCCAAGCGGCCGCGGTCGAGCGATCCGAAGACCCTGTGGCTCTTTTGGAATTGACCGGGGCGTATTTCGGGGCCGGGAATGCCCGGGCGGGCCGCGGTACGGCAGAGCGGCTGGCGAAAATCCCTGGCCTTGCCCCGGCTGTCCACTTCTCGCTTGGTCTGCAGTTGGCTGGATATGGCGAATACGAGCTGGCAGCACAGCAATTTGCCGCGATTCCGGCGTCAGACCGTGACGTCGCCGCCGATCTTAATCTCGGCATGGCCTACTCGAAATTGAGGCGCTTCGAGGAGGCGCGTGAAGCCTACGATGACGCGCTTCGGCGGGACCCCGCAAACCCGGACGCTTTCTTGCGCATCGGGCTTGACGCCGCGGCCACGGGGAATGATGGCGCGGCGCTCGACTGGATCACGCAGGCCCACACGAAGGCCCCTGACCGGCCCGATATTTCGTGCGCGCTCGCGCAGGAGTTGATCCGCGTCGGCAGCTTTGAGCGGGCGCACGATGCGCTTCGGTCTGCCCTGGCCGATCATCCCGCCGAGCCCAGCTTGCGTGAAGCGCAGGGAAATCTCCTGCTGCGGGAGGGCCGCCCTGAGGAGGCGGTGGAAGCTTATCTCGAGAGCCTCAGATCAGAACCGCGCCGGGCGAGCGCACGAGTATCATTGGCTTCGGCGTATGCACGATTGCGCCAAAGTGACAAGGCAACGAGCGAGCTCGAACGGGTCCTGCGCTTCGATCCTCAAAATGCCGCAGCCAAGGCGCAGCTCGGGCGCTTGGCGCTTGAGGCGGGTCGGCGGGATGCTGCCCTCGACTGGATCAAACAGGCCCTCGCTGCAGACCCCGATAACATAACCGCGAATGAAGATATGGCCCTGCTCTTGGAGCGGGCGGGGAAACCGGATCAAGCACAGATCACGCTTGCGAGGCTCGCGAAGCTTGACCCGAAAAACCCCCGGATTCATTACCTGCTGAGTCGCGTCCTCGCCCAGCTTCGGAGACCTGAAGAAGCCAAGGCCGAATTCGAGATGTCGAAGAAGCTACAGGCCCCGCAAGACCGACACAGCGAATGACCCGCACTGCTTCAGATGCTTCCAGCAGCGCGCTTTCGGCGGTCCTAACTTCGACCGGCTTTTACGTTGGGATCGGCCGTCATGGTAGACGAGGGATTGTTGGTGCCCGTCGGCAGTATGACGTTTCAAGAATCAGGGACCGACGCAACGAAGACTTGAGCCCTCGTTCGACTGGAGAGAGCGGCTGATGCGGCCACGCGCGGGTCTCGTCTGCAAGCTGTCGTCCTGGCACGGCCGGCAGGCCTTTGTCCTCGAGAACGATCTGATGCGGCTGATAACGCTGACCGGAGGCGGGCACATTGCCGAGTTTCGATTTCGAGAGGGTTCCGGGCCTTCGACCCTGAACCCCCTTTGGATTCCGCCCTGGAAGACGATAGAACCCTTGATCGCGACGGATGATATTGATCGTGGGCGTTCAGTAGCTGGCGGCTGACTTGCTGATGGCGTTCAGTTCCTCTCGTCGCTCGCGCGGAGGGGTCTTATGGCGATGGTCTCGATGAAACAACTGCTGGCGGAGGCGCGCGCCGGGGGCTACGCGGTTTGTTATTGCGAGTCGTGGAACCTGGAGTCTTTTGTTGCCGTGGC
>QHZK01000361.1 GCA_003224635.1 Acidobacteriota bacterium
CCCGCCGGAAGCGCCTCGGCGCGGGCCGCCAGTTTCGCAGCCGCTGCTGGAGTTCTTCGTCCGCGACCATGAGGTCCAGGCGGCGCTCAGGCACGTCCAGGCGGACGAGGTCGCCCGTCCGAACGGCGGCGAGCGGCCCGCCCACCGCAGCCTCAGGCGAGATGTGGAGCACCACGGTGCCGAAGCTGGTCCCGCTCATGCGCGAATCGCTGATGCGCACCATGTCCCCGACCCCCTGCCGGACCAGCCGGGCAGGTATCGGGATCATTCCCCACTCGGGCATTCCCGGAACGCCGACCGGGCCGGCGTTCTTGAGCACGAGAACGCTCGAGGCATCCACGTCGAGCGCGGGGTCGTCGATTCTCGCCAGCATCTCTTCGTAGCTGTCGAAGACGACGGCCCGTCCCGTGTGCTGCATGAGCGCGGGCGACGCTGCCGAAGTCTTGAGGATTGCGCCGTTCGGAGCGAGGTTCCCGCCGAGCACCGCCAGGGTGCCGTCCGCGCGCAGAGGCTGATCGAGCGGACGGATGACGTCGCGATTCGAGCAGCTTGCGCCGCTTACATTTTCTCCAAGGGTTTTGCCGGTCACGGTAAGGGCATCGGCATGAAGCAAGGCCAGGATTTCCTTGAGCACCGCCGGCATGCCGCCCGCGTAGTAGAAGTCCTCCATCAGATACTTACCCGAAGGAAGCAGGTTGACGATCAACGGGGTCTGGCGCGACAGCTCGTCAAATTGCTCGAGCGGCAGCGTGATGCCCAGGCGGCCCGCAATGGCCACCAGGTGGATGACCGCGTTGGTCGAGCCGCCCAGCGCCGCGAGCGTCCGGATGGCGTTCTCGAAGGCCTCGCGCGTGAGGATCTGCGACGGCCGCAAGCCCTCGCGCACCAGCTCGACGATGCGCCGCCCGGTGTCTTCGCCCGCCGCCAGGCGCCGGGAGTCAGGCGCGGGAACGCTGGCCGTGCCGGGCAGCATCATGCCGAGCGCCTCCGCCAGACCGGTCATGGTCGAGGCCGTGCCCATGGTGTTGCAGTGCCCGGCGCTGCGGGAGTAGCACCCTTCGAGCTCGCGCCAGTCGCTCTCGCTCAGCCGGCCGGCGCGGCGCTGGTCCCAGTATTTCCACAGATCGGTGCCGGAGCCGATCTCGTGATTGCGCCACATGCCGCGCAGCATGGGCCCACCGGAGAGCATGATGGCGGGGACGTCCATGCTGGCCGCGCCCATCAGTTGCGCCGGCGTGGTCTTGTCGCAGCCGCAGAGCAGGACGACGCCGTCCAGCGGGTTCGAGCGGATCATCTCTTCCACGTCCATCGCCATCAGGTTCCGATAGAGCATGGTGGTCGGCATCATCAGCTCTTCGCCGAGCGAGATGGTCATGAATTCGAGCGGAAATCCTCCCGCCGCCCACACCCCGCGCTTCACCGCGTCGGCCACGGCGCGCAGGTGAACGTTGCAGTTGTTGAGCTCGCTCCACGAATTGCAGATTCCGATCACGGGCCGGCCCCGAAACGCTTCGCGCGTAAAACCCTCGGCGCGGAGGGCCGCGCGATGCTGAAATCCGGTGTCGTTGTCC
Organism: Acidobacteriota bacterium; assembly: GCA_003224635.1. Taxonomy (GTDB): domain Bacteria; phylum Acidobacteriota; class Terriglobia; order UBA7540; family UBA7540; genus QHZK01. The sequence continues at coordinate 1,572 of QHZK01000361.1, forward strand.
GGCTCAAACCACTTGGCGCTGCGAAGGTTCGCTCCCATTGGTCCTACCTCATTTTCCGCTTTGCAGGCGGGTAGCGCAAGATTCGCTTTCAAATCCCGTTCGCTTCGCTCAGGGCAGGCTTGCGGGTTTTCCATTCGGAAGGGCTGAGAGCCGCAACTTCAAAAAGCGGAAGTTGCGCTACCAAGCTCTACCTCGTCTATCGGCCCGCAAAGAAAGACCTGAGTAACTCGCAGACATCGTAAGGTGATACTGGCACCTTTGAGCCACCGTTCATGGCACCTTCGGCCCATTTGCGCAAATTTCGCGCGAGTGTAAGGTGAGGAGGGTAATGGCGCAGCCCGCTGCGCGGCAGTACCCAGGAATGAGTGTGCCCGCCCGGCGCTCTCGGGATCGGAGGTCATCATGGTTCCCCGCTCGTCGCTGTACTGGTTGGTAGCGGGTCTCGGTTGCCTAATCGGTATGTTCGAGCCCGCCGTCCATGCTCAAGTCAACGTTACCACCCAGCATAACGACAACTCGCGGACGGGCGCGAACACGCAGGAGACCATCCTGACCCCTGCCAACGCGAACAGCACACAGTTTGGCAAGCTCTTTTCGGTGGCCGTAGACGGGTCCGTGTACGCGCAGCCCCTCTACCTTTCAGGCGTCACGATCAACGGGGGCACACACAACGTCCTCTATGTCGCGACCGAGCACGACAGCGTTTATGCCCTTGATGCAGACACCAGCGCGATTCTTTGGCACGTCAGCTTCATCAATCCCGCGAATCTAGTGACGACGGTCTCACCGGCGGACGTCAACTGCACCGACATCAGCGGGGAGATCGGCATTACGGCCACGCCGGTGATCGACACCACGACGCACACGATTTACGTCCTGGCTCGAACCAAAGAGAACGGCAGCTTCTTTCAGCGGCTGCACGCGATCGATACCGTCACCGGCGCGGAGAAGTTCGGCGGACCTGTCGTTATTCACGCCAGCGTCGCCGGCACCGGCGCCGGCAGTAACGGCGGCACGTTGCTGTGGGACCCGCAACTGGAGAACCCGCGCGCCGGCCTGCTCCTTCAGAATGGCCACGTCATCATGGGGTGGAGTTCACTTTGCGACGTCGACCCGTACCATGGATGGGTCATGTCATACAACGCTGGCACGCTTGCGCAGGAAGGGGTGTTCAACGACACGCCGAATGGCGGCGAAGGCGGCATCTGGATGGCCGGCGCCGGGTTCGCGGGCGATAGCAACGGCAACACTTTTTTCGCCACCGGCAACGGGACTTTCAATGGCACAGACGAGTTTGGAGACAGCATCGTCAAGCTCGGCGCGCCGGGCAGCAACTCTTTTCCTTTGTTGGACTACTTCACGCCCTACAACCAGGCCACTCTCGCATCGAGCGACCTGGATTTGGGATCCGGCGGTCCTCTCTTGCTGCCCGATTTGCCGAGTGGTTCGGCGCACCCGCATCTTTTGGCTCTGGCAGGCAAGCAGGGTATGATCTATCTCATCAACCGCGACAGCCTGGGCCGTTACTGCAACGGTTGCAGCGGTGACACGCAGATTGTACAGGAAATCCCTGGCGCCTTGGCCGGTCAAATGGGCGCGCCCGCCTACTGGAACGGGCACCTCTATTTCGGCAGCGAAAGAGAGACTACTAATACCGCCGACCACGTGAAGGCCTTTTCCTTTAACGCCGGCGGCTCGGGACTCATCTCCACCGCGCCGACCTCCCAAACCCCGGAGACATTCCTTTTTCCAGCCGTTTCCCCTTCAGTTTCCGCAAACGGGACCTCGAACGGAATCCTATGGCTTCTTGACAATGCACAGTTTGGGGGCGCGTGCTGCCAGGTGCTCCACGCCTACGACGCCACCGATCTCGCGCGCGAGCTCTACAACACGAACCAGGCTGCAAACGGCAGGGATGCGCTCGGGAGTGGAGTGAAGTTCACTGTTCCCACGGTGGCGAACGGCAAAGTTTACGTGGCCGGCCTGGGGGCGATCACAGCCTACGGCTTGTTGATCCCCTCGGGCGGGGGCGGGACAATCTCCCTCGCCACCAAGGCATTCGGGGCGTACCACAACAGCTCGGCGACGGCGAGCAGCATCACGAGCAGCGCCTTCGCGCTGCCCCCAGGCGACCTCATTGTGGCCTACTGTGGCAACACCTCGATCACCGCCAGCACGCCCACCATCTCGGACACGGCGGGCAACGTCTTTCATCAAGTTGGTGTGACTGTAGCCGCCTCGGGAGGGGACTCGCTCTCCATGTTCTATGCGGCCAACGCCAAGGGAAACTCGAATGACGCAGCAACTTGCACTTGGAGCTCAGCGCAGAATAACCTGGCGGTGATGGCGCTCGTCT
>QHZK01000362.1 GCA_003224635.1 Acidobacteriota bacterium
TTCGTGCCGTTACTGCCGGCGGTCACGGCCCCCCAAGAGAAAATCCCAGTGTTGTTCGATGCTCCCACAGAAAGGGTGCCGGAGCTTCCGAGCGTCGTGCTGGTAACGGTGACCGTGTTAGTGCTGGACGTAGCGGTAACGCCCGCGGCAGCGGGACACAGACCGATCGCGGTCCTGAGGTTGGTGGCCAGAGTGGTTGTGCTGGAGTTGCTCGCAAAGGTCCCGCCCGTCGACGTCGGACACGTGTTCGAACCATCGGACCCGCCGCTCACCGCCCCCCACGCAAAGTTGCTGAGGCTGTCCGCAACAGTGAAGGTGATATTTCCAGGCGTCGTGGCGGTGACTGCTACCGAATTGGCGGTCGGGCTTGCGCTCACGCCAGCCGCAGCGGGGCACAGACCGATCGCGGCCCTGAGGTTGGTGGCCAGAGTGGTTGTGCTGGAGTTGCTCGCAAAGGTCCCGCCCGTCGACGTCGGACACGTGTTCGAACCATCGGACCCGCCGCTCACCGCCCCCCACGCAAAGTTGCTGAGGCTGTCCGCAACAGTGAAGGTGATATTTCCAGGCGTCGTGGCGGTGACTGCTACCGAATTGGCGGTCGGGCTTGCGCTCACGCCAGCCGCAGCGGGGCACAGACCGATCGCGGCCGCGACGTTTGATGCCAAGGTTGACGTGCTGGAACTGGTGGCAAAGGTACCGCTGGTCGAGGTCGAGCAGGCGTTTGCACCGTCCGTGCCAGCGTTCGCAACGCCCCACGAGAAGATGCCGGTGTTGTTCGCAGCCCCGACAGAAAAGGTGGTGAAACTTCCCGGCGTCCTGGAGGTGGCTGTGACCGTGTTGGTGCTGGCCGCAGCGGTAACGCCGGCGGCAACAGGACACGCATTGATCGCGGCTGCGAGGTTAGCGGCCAAGGTTGTGGTGCTGGAGCTGGCGGCGAAGGTCCCGGTGGTCGAGCTCGGGCACGTGTTTGAGCCGTTGGCGCCGTTGACCGTTGAACCCCAACTGAAGCCCCCAGCCGACTCTGCAAAGGTAAAGCCGCTTCCAGGGTTCACGGCAGTAACCGTAGCCGTATTGGTGCTCGACGTGGCCGTAAAACCAACTGCCGGAAAGGAGGTGTTGCAGTTATTGATCGCGTCCCTGAGGTTGGCGGCCTCCGTCGACGTGGTGGCGCTGGTCACAAAAGTCCCTGCCGTCGCGCTCGCGCAAGCGTTCGAACCCGAAGTCGCAGCCGTCAGCACCAGCGAATTGGCATTTAACCCGTTGTGGATCGTGATCGTCTGGCCAGCGCTCGGAGTACCGTTGAAAGTGCCGGTGCTATGAGCCGCGGTCGCGTTGGTCGTCAGGGTTAACGTGTTTGCTCCGCTGGTGATCGTGATCGTAGGAGAGGTGGTAGACGAAGGCGGGGCCGAAAAAGTGCCGGTCGCATTTGCCCCCGTTCCGCTGTTGGTCAGCGTCAATATATTTGACCCGCTCGTGAGCGTCATTGTGCCGGCGCTGGGAGCCGCAGTAAAGGTCCCGGTGGCAGTTTTCGGCGTCGCGTTGGTCGTCATGGTTAAGGTGTTCGCTCCGCTGGTGACCGTGACAGCGGTGGCGGATAACGGCCGGCCTGAGAAAGTCCCGGTGGCACTTCCTCTAGTGGCGTTGGTCGTCAGCGTTAACGTATTCGAGGGGCTCGTGTTGTGGACGGTGATATTGCCGGTGGTGGACGACAGCAGGCTCGAGAAGCTTCCCGTTTGGGTCGCTGCGGTCGGCGTGCCGGCCGTCAAGTTGATCGAACTCGGGCCGTTGGTGATCGTAACGCCCTGGCCCCCACTGACGCCGTTGCTCGCAAAAGTCCCGGTGGCGCTGGCGTACGCTCCGGTGGCAGTTAGCGTTATCGAATTCGCCCCGTTGGTGATGGTGGCTGTCTGACCTGCGGTTCCCTGGCCCGAGCTTGAAAATGTTCCGATAGCGCTCGCCGCAACGGGCTGGAAGCCCCCAAGGTTCTCCGCGTACACGGCGAAATCGTTCGTGCAGTCCGGGGTGGCGTTGACATCGAAGGTGAACTTGGCGGGGAACACACCGTCAGCCATGCCGGCCCCTGTTCCGCCCCCCCCGCCTGACCCAGCGCCGCCCAGCGACATATTCCAGTCCACGCTCGTGCGCTTCTTCGCTAGTATATGCGGCAGCGGCGGCAGCGGAAGAACGCCCCTTGGGATCAGAGGCGCGCCTCGCTGGAGGTTGAACACGTCGGCGTACGCCGCGCCGTGGCGCTTGAGCTGCTGCAGCCAGTAGCGGGGGTCCTGCCGGGCCCTCTCCATAACTTGGGGTCGACCGGAGTTGGTAAAGACCACGTGGCGGTGCGTCCAATCGTCCGGCAGCCCGACAATGGCCGGCGCCGCCTTGTTGCCCGCTTGAGCGAAGTTTGCTCGCCCCACCAGCAGCGCCCATAGCAGACCGAAACCGCCGAGCGCTCCGCACACGGCGAAGAGTCTCAACGCATCGACGTTTCGCAGCTTCATGCAGCTCCTTTCCCGTACTCCATGGAAACCCACAGGCCCGGCTACTGCTCGAGCGACACAAAACCCTCTGTGCCAGGAGCCCTTTGCCAGAACCTATTCGATTCCCCCCAATGCGCGCTTTTTATATACTCGCTCAACCCAGTTGCTGTCAAGCCAAACGTTTAGCCAGCGGCTATTAGCTCTTGAAGTCCCGCTGGCCACTTGAGTACTCTAGCCAGGTTTGTGGCGCCGGCATCTTGCCGGCTGTCGAGCAGGGTATCCTGCCCGCACCTGCGGAGGCGGGACGCCTCAGCGGCAGCCGCCGGGACGGCGGCGCTACGGTGGCATGGCGATGCCGCGCGCCTGTCTGCAAACCTCGGTTGCTCCGCTGGGCGGGTCCGGATAGAATCCCCGTGATGACGTTGCAGGGTGACCCATGACCGAATGGACTGAACCGATCAAGATACGGCCGGCGCGCGCCGACGATGCCAAGGAGATCGCCCGGATTTACAACCAGGGCGTGCAGGACCGCGCGGCGACCTTCGAGAACGCCTACGCCACGCCGGAGGAGCGCTACCTGTGGCTGGTGGCGCGTCCGGAGAAGTACCCGGTGCTGGTGGCCGCGGTCAAGCACACGATGCTCGGCTGGGCCTCGCTCACGCCTTACAGCCCGCGCGCCTGCTACAGTGGCATCGCCGAGCTTTCGATCTATATCGACCGCAGCCTGCGCGGGCACGGTGTGGGGCAGCAACTGATGAAAGCCATGCAGGACGCGGCGCGCGACAAAGGCTATTACAAATTGGTGGGGCGCGTCATGGCTGACAACGATCCTGGCCGCAAGCTCTGCCAGGTGACGGGATGGAAAGAAGTCGGCATTCACGAGAAGCACGGCAAGCTCGGGACCGAGTGGCACGACCTGGTGCTGGTCGAGTATCTGATTCCGGAAAACCTCGCTTGAGCTCGGAAACTCCAAATCCGATGTCATTCGCTGTATAGCGGCGTTCGGTGGGCGCCGAAAAAGGGTGGTCCCTGGCTCCGCCGGGACAGGCTTCGACCGCCGCTACAGAAGACGCTTCACGATAATTGGCAATCCTCCGTAAGTCATGCGAGGCGGGTGCAGCATGCCAGACGCGAACATCAAGTACATGGGGGCGTGGCAGGAAATTTCAGCGCGCATTCAGGCTCGCGACCGCATACTGCTCTCATTCATTGCGCTCGCGGCGACCCTGGTAGGAATTTCGCTTTCAAGAGCTGACCTGGCGTTCACCGTCGTGGGTGTAGGATATGCGGCGCTCGCTTCCGCTCTGCTCGAGCGACACCACGACCTGATGATGAGCTATCTCGGTTACTTCCAGAAAGCGATCGCAGAATCGGATGGCCTGGGAAAGGGAACGCCGGAGTGGAGGTCAAGCGAGTTTGTGCATCAGGCTTTTGGGGCCCGGTTGATGCGCGACGTCGCGCAATTGCTGGTGATTGCCTTCGGCGCCGTTCCGGCGCTCTACATCGCCAAGAAAAACATCGCGCCGGGCTGGGGCTACCTCGCGCTCATGTGGTATGGGAGCCTGGCTTGCTCGCTCGCAGCCTTCGTCATGGTCGTCCAGACGATCCGAGACCGGAGACGGCTGCTCAGAAAGGAAAGCGCCGTCCAGGGACCGCACGACCCGGCCAGGCATGGTATCTGGCGCAGTCTGTAAAGCCTGGCAATGTGACCAATCACGATCACACGCTTGCAGCGGCGTTGCCCTCACCGCCGACATTCGTCGATGACGAGGGCCGGCGATGGGGACATCGCCTGCTCACAGCGAGGTTGCCACGCAGCTCCAAGGAGTGCAGGTGAACCGGAGAGCGCCACATAACCCGAGCTTCGCGGTCGTCGAAGCCGCAATCGTGCTGGTGTTGAGCCTCGTGCCGCGGTCGAAGACGCGTTCCGAGCCTCCGGCTGCGGATCTGAAATTTGAGATTTCCTTTCCCGCTTTAGTCCACCCGCAGCCTGTGACCGGACGCTTGTTCGTCGTCATCACCCGGAAGAGCGATCCCGAACCCCGGCTCCAGTCGGGCTTCTGGGGAGACGCCCCGCCGCTCTTCGGCTTGGACGTGGACCGCCTGTTGCCGGGAGAAGCCGCCACGATCGACGCGCGTACGCTCGGATACCCGCTCGGCAGCCTGAAGGAAGTTCCCGCCGGCGACTATTACGCCCAGGCGATGCTCAACGTCTACACAGAATTTCACCGCGCCGACGGCCACGCCATCTGGGCCCACATGGACCAGTGGGAGGGCCAGCAATTCAACCGGTCGCCCGGCAACCTG
>QHZK01000065.1 GCA_003224635.1 Acidobacteriota bacterium
AAGACTCCTCTGGACTGGCGGGAGAGGACCGAGCGAGAAGAAATCGCCCCTAATTTCGAATTGGACTCCACCGTTGCCCATTCAGGCAGGCGCTCAGCGAAGCTTTCTGCAAAAGGTAGTCCGGGCACATTTGGCTACTGGGTGACAAGCATCACGGGCCTGCCAGATTCCAATACCCGTTTGACCAACCACATCCCCACAGAGCCGGTTGTCAGGGCCAAGGGTTTTCTCGCCGAGAGGCGGTATCGATTTCGTTGCTACTTTCGGGCACGAGGAATTAAATCCATCGACAAGAGCATATCGATCAAGGCTCGGTGGAAAAACGCGCGTGGCGAGGAAATTCTCGGCGAATACATAACCTCCCATAAATTGCAGGGAGAATGGCACGAAGCTGAAGGCATACTGGCTGCGCCATTGTTTGCGAAGAGTGTCGACCTGGAATTAGTGCTCCAATGGACGCCAACCGGGACTGTTTGGTGGGATGATGTGAGCCTCGAGCAAATTTCGCCTCCTCAAGAGAGAAAGATCAAAGTGGCTACAGTCAGTTACGAGCCTCCACGTCCCTCCACACCCGACAAAAATCGCAATTTCTTCGCTGAAAAAGTGGCGGCTGCAGGAAAGGCAGGCGCGGACATCATTTGCCTGGGCGAGGGGATCACGAAGGCCTCCACTGACAAGAATTTTGCGGAGGTCGCGGAGTCCGTACCCGGGCCGACTAGCCAAGTTCTGGGCGACGTGGCAAAAAAGTATCACATGTATGTGATAGCCGGTATCTACGAGAGGAAAGAAGCTATCGTGTACAATACGGCGCTTCTGATTGACCGTGAAGGCAAGGTCTTCGGCAAATATCGCAAAACGCATCTTCCTGAAGACGAGGTGACCGGCGGAGTTACGCCAGGCGACACCTACCCCGTTTTCAAGACTGACTTTGGGACGGTCGGGCTGGAGATCTGCTACGACAATTTCTTTCCCGAGGTAGCCAGAAGCTTGGCCCTGAAGGGCGCAGAAATCATCTTTCTGCCGATCTCGGGCGATGGCCGTGGTAACGGCTACGCATGGGATATCGTGGCGCGTTGCCGGGCCATCGACAACGCTGTATACCTGATTGCCTCGAACTACAGTCAAAAACGAAGCCTTGTCGTCGATCCAAATGGGCAGATTCTTGCAGATACAAAGGGAAGTGGTATGGTCACGGCGGAAATTGACCTTGATGGCCGTACCTTCGATCGCTGGCTATCGTTCCCGTCTTACGGAGAGTGGAAAAGCCTTTACCCCAAGGAGAGGCGCGCAGGGACCTACGGAATCTTGCTGCGCGATAGTAAGGACAGTTATGTTCACGGAAACAACGAAGAGGCTGACATGCCCTCGGCCTACGACCAGCGCGCTCGTTGACCACAAGAGGCAAGCCAGGCCTTCCATTCAGTAGCCTGCGCAGGAAGCCGGGCAAGCCGCAGTGCACTCATTCGCCAAGTTGTTGACGCCTTCAGGAGCCTCATCGAAACTCGCTCAACAACCGCGTTCGTCCCAAAGCCCCGTAAAAAAGAACTGGCCCTGTGCATTGAAGGGAGCTGTGACGCGGAGCCTTTGGTATTACAGCAACCACACGATTTCGGATTTCCGGTTGGGATATGTGCAGGACGCCGGGCGTAGCCTGAGCGAGGGCGCCGTTAACCATGATGGTAAGTTTTGGAATTTCTTCATTCACGACGATTTCCGAGCCGCGAAAAACTTGTCATTCAACCTGGGGCTCGCTACGAGTATCACCAGTTGCCCACCGACCGAAGGGATGTAGGTGCAACCTTGTTTCCACTTCCGGGCAAGCCATGGTTTCAGCATGGCAACGCGATGCTAATCGTGCCGGGGTCGGCAATTCAGGCCCGCGCATCCTCGATGGGCCGGGGCTTCAGAACTGGGACTTCAGCTTCATCAAGAACAATCCGTTGACAGAGCGTATCAAGCTGCAGTTTCGTGCCGAGTTCTTCAATGGTTTCAACCAGCCACACTTCGGTGATCCGAACACCAGGATACTCAAGGCAACCACGGCCAAGATTACCAGGGCGGGCAAGCCTCGAAATATTCAATTTGGTCTGAAGTTCATCTGGTAAGGCGTGGGCGTTCAACAACATCACCTCGATCATTCCGCGCGCGACAAGCTCTTTGCCGCCGCGCCGAGTAGAATGTCTAGAAAGCTCAGAAAGCGCGCTGGGCGAAACTGCGGCAGCAAGGGGGCGGCTAAGGGCTGATCGGGTCGTAATTGGCGACAATCAGACTGGGCCGAAAAGAAAGAAGCCAGCCGCAAGAATGAGCAACTGGCCCTCAAGAAACGAATAGCCCCAGCGAGACCGTGTGCGAACTACGCAAGCGTCATCGGGAGGGGCACCAGTTGACGGCGCACGGGATCGAGCGACAAGCCCATAGATTCAAGGGTATAGGCACCCAGCAAAGTGCTGTCTCCTTCTTCGTCGAAGATAACCGTTGCTACACCGACGCGATCCTGGTACTTAAACAAGCCACGCCGATCTGTCTTTCGATGGTCTGGCCATTCGCCGGGCGCAACGTTTGCGCCTTGAGAGGATTGATCCCTAACCGCTGGAGCACGGCGCGAGGAACAAGTGGCTTATCGGCGAGAGCTGGGGGAATCTCCACCTCCTTCCGATGTTTTTCTACGGAGCAGATCTTCGACGTCGCTAATCTTGTCCCCCAGTAGATTCAGTTTGCGCGCCAAGCCTTGAATTTCGGACTCGGCACGGCGGTTGACTTCGTAATCGAGTTCACCGCGCAGGCGATCCTTTGCATCTTGACGGTTCTGGCTCATCATAATCACCGGCGCCTGGAGGGAGGCCAGCATGGAGAGGAACAGGTTGAGCAAGATGAAAGGATAGGGATCCCACGCCGATCGGCCCAAGACTGAATTGATACCCGTGTACAGGCCCAGGGTAACGAGGAACATGATAATGAAAATCCACGACCCGCCAAAGCGGGCGACGGAGTCGGCGATGCGCTCGCCGAGGGTCGCTTGCTCCTCGATCACCTCGTTCGGGTTGCGGGTGGCGCGAGTGCGCACGAGTTGCTGGGAGGCATGGAACTGGCGCCCCAGCACAGCCAACATATCCATTCCAGCGAGCGGCTTGCGTTGCAGCAGAACGGCTATGTCGTCCCGGCTGACTTCGAGGCAGAGCGTTTGTTCGAGGGCCATGGCACCGCTTTGATGAGGCGTCTGGTCTAGCATAGAGGCAAAACCAAAGAACTCGCCATGAGCCGGCTCGTCGATTACGACTTCTTGGTGATCTTGGTCCACAGTGGTGACCTGGACTCTCCCGGAAACCACGACGTAGGCTTGTCCGCCTGCTTCGCCGATCTTGTAGATGCGCTGGCGCGGGGCGAATTTCGTGAGTTCGACCTGTCCGGCTAGGACAGCGGTTTCCTCGTCGTCCAGTAGAGCAAAGAGCGGAACATGTCTCAGCACTTCTGGGTTGCATGGCATCAGTCACCTCGCCCGCTAGAAGTGGATCGTGTCCGATCCATCCTGGAGCATCGCACGGATGAGGGAGAGGCGACAACAGAACGGGGAGCGGCCTGCATTAGTCCGTGAAGGTGTCTTGAGCCCCAGCTTCCTCCGCACGATGTGCCCCACCCCGTGCGGCGTGATTTTCCGCTTGAACTCCTAACTGTTCCCTCGGTGAAGGCATTGCGTTCTCGCCAAGTGGTGTTCGTTTCCGGACACGCCAATCCCAAATCTGGAAAAAACAAGCCAGCAGAGCTAACTAGCCCACACTCTCAGCTTTGTCTCAGCATTTCAATCAATTAGCCTGTAGACTCGACTTGGCATAGAATGTGCCTTTTGAATTGAGGAGTAGTGTGCGGTCTAAAAGGCTGCACATTCAATCCCAGGTGAGCTTATGGGAGCTTTGGTACAAGGGCTTCGTTACGGGTTGCACATGCTGGCCAAGAATCCCGGCTTCACGGCGGTGGCCGTGCTGACGCTGGCACTCGGCATCGGCGCGAACACTGCAATTTTCAGCCTGATCGACGCCGCCATGCTGCGGCCCCTGGCCTATCCTGAGCCAGACCGCCTGGTCCACTTTGCGTGGCGCTGGCGCGAAGGATCGATCGACGCGCTGACTCCACTCGAGTATCAGTATTGGAAGGATCACAGCCGCTCATTTGAGTCGTTCGCCACCTATAGCACCGGCCAGGGGTTGAACCTGGCGAGCGGCGACCACGCCGACTACGTCCTGGGCGGCTCCGTGTCGCTCGATTTCTTCAAAGTGCTGCGCGTCAATCCGATGCTCGGGCGAACGTTCACGGCTGACGAGGATCGTCCCCATGGGCCGCGCGTGTATCTGGTGAGCTACGGGTTGTGGCGCCCAGTTCGCAAGCGACCCGGCGATGGTCGAGCGCGCGATCACCATCAACGGCAATCCCTACACCGTGGTCGGCGTCCTGCCCGTCAGCTTCCGCTTCATTCCCCCGTTCAGCGAGACCATCGATGTCTGGATGCCGATGGGGCTCGAGGTTGATCCCGCCGACCAGGGTCACAATTACGCGGCTATTGCGCGCCTCAAGCCCGGCGTCACGCTTGCGCAGGCGCAAGCTGAGGCCGCGAGCCTGCTCACTCCGTTTCGCGCGGATTACCCCAAGCACCTGGGCGAGGGTGAGCGCGGCTTGGACCTTTCGAGTTATCAGCAATACCTGCCCGCGACACTCGCCGCTATCTTCTGGTGCTTTCTGGGCGTGGTGGGCCTGGTTCTGGCCATCGCCGCCGCCAACGTCGTCAACCTGCTGCTTGGCCGCGCGGCGAGCCGGCAGAATGAAATGGCGGTGCGTTTGGCGCTAGGAGCGAGCGGATGGAGGCTGATCCGGCAGTCCGCCACGGAGACGTTGCTGATCACGCTCCTCGGAGGAGCCGCGGGCCTGGTGGTGGCGCCTTGGGGGCTCGACGCCCTTGTCGCGCTCGCGCCCAAAGACTTCTTGCCCGTCGTGGCCGGCTACGGCTGGCTCGACCTGCGGGTACTCGGTTTCGCCTTGGCAGTGACGCTGGCGGTGGGGCTCGCGACCGGGATCATACCCGCTCTCCGCGTGGTGCGGCTTAATCTAGGCAATACCTTGAAGGAAGGCGGAAGGGGGGTCGGTCGCGAGCCTCGGCCGCGCCCGCTTGCGGCCGGCTTGGTGGCGGGCGAGATCACCCTGTCTACGGTTCTTCTGGCTGGTGCGCTGCTGCTGATCGTCAGCCTCTTTGACCTCCTCGCGGTCCGGCCGGGTTTCAATCCCGAGCAGCTCTGGACCTTCCGGATGTCGCTGCCGGCGGAGAAATTCAAAACTATTACCCAGGCGTGGAATTTCGAGCAGCAGGTCAGCGACCGGCTGCGGACGCTGCCCGGCGTCAGCCAGGTTGCGACCGCCTCCAACCTTCCCCTCGAGTGGGGATTCAACTTCGGCATTGACGTGGTGGACGGGGGAGAGAAAGCTCACGTTTACATCATGGCGAGGGCCGTCAGCCCAGGCTACTTCGAGACCATGGGGATTCCGGTCCTCCTCGGGCGCGGGTTCGGCGACACGGATATGGCGGGCTCGGCGCCGGTTGTGCTCGTCAATCAGACGCTGGCGCGCCGCTTTGCCAAAGGACGCGATCCGCTGGGCGCGCTACCTTGTATGGTGCGTGCACGAAATCAGACGGATTAAGTCCTGCCCATGCGGAAAGAGCGGCCATGCTCGACGCATCGGGCCTGCGTCCCTGCGTCTTCTTGAAGACGCTGATGAGGCCCGACGCCACGAGCGGCTGGAGCACGGGTTGGGCAGACTCAAGTGGATTGTAGGCCAGCGGGTGCGCCGTCCGGGACGTTGAAATAAATCAGATCGGCTGGCCTTTGTTGGGGCACCAGGTGCAGGACATGCTCCACCAAATCACCATGAGGATCGAGCAGCGCGAAGCCTTCGCCGTGCATGAGGTACTGGCGGCCGAGATTCACGATCAAGGTGGACTTGCCGGTGCCGGTCTTCCGATGATGTACAGGTGGGCGCGGCGGTCGGCGCGCTTGATGCCGAAGCGTCGATGATCGTTGCGGAAGTTTGTGACGGCTAACGCGGTGATCCTGTTATCCGATCCTGGCTGTTCCATGGAGCGATGCTTTCAGGTTAAGGGAGCGGCAGGAATAACAGAGACCAGCGAACTTGCCAGGATGGATTGATGTTGCGGATTGTCGCAGTCGAGGCGGCGGGCCACCCCCGCCCGCGCAAGGGCGGCCCGCAGCGGTATAGGCTCTAGCTTCCCTGGCGGCGGTCACGATCTGATCCAGAATCGCCGCCGCCTTGGCGACATCCGCAACGCCAAAAATCAGCAGCGATGCGTTCGTCCCCGGCTCGACTCCGCAGTGGGCGTGGTCGATGTTGATGTTCGCTTCGCCGAGCCGCGAGGCGACGCGCGCCAGCTCGCCCGCGCGGTGCGGGAGCTTGACCTGAGCAACTTCGTCCTCGGTGTAAGTCAACCGTTCACCATCGAGAACCGTTTTGGCCGTCTTCGGATTGTCCACCACGATACAAACCTGGCTTTTGTCTTCCGACGGGAAAGCTTGGAAGGCCAGGATTTTCACGCCGCGATCGGCCAGCGTTCGGCAGACTTGACCGAGAGTTCCCGGCCGATCTTCCAATCGAATTGTAAATTCTTTGGACGTGGGCATGCTGATTCACCTCCTGTGATTGCTTTCGGGAACGGAGGGCGCGGCGTTCCTGGCAAATCGAAACCGTGCGGCCTCGATTTGATCGAGCCGGGATCATACCTCCGCTTTTCGGTTGATTCAAGGTTCAGGCCTGCGCCGCCGTAGGGCCAGCGTACGAATTAGCTGGAAACCGAAAGAAGGCGGGCAATGTGGTCTGGGTGCACCGCAATGATGAGAAGCCAACTTGCCCGCGCTCCGTTCCAACAACTAGTAGGGCTCGATTGATTGTGAGAATAACCTCCGTTTGGGCACTTGTTGCTTTCTCTTGTCCCTACGGGAGTTCCTTGCCAGACTGACCAATTGCCAGCGGTGATTCGGTTTCCCCTACCTCGGTATGCCGCGCGTCAATCATTTTCCCAGAGGCGGCAGTTCATCGAAACGGAGCCGGGAATCGACGATTCCGATCTCGACTCGTCGGTTGATGGCCCGCGCATCGGGGCCCTCTCCACGAACCCTGGGGTCGGATTTCCCGAAGCCCTTGCTGCTGATAATGTTTGGATCGAGCCCCGCTTGAACCAAGTAGTCGCGCACCGCTTCGGCGCGTCTCTGTGAAAGTTTCAGATTGTATTCTTGTGTGCCGATGTCGTCCGTGTACCCGTAGACATAAATGCTATAGCCCTTCAGGGCGATTAAAACGCCTGCAATCCGGCTAAGCACTTCGCGGTTTTCCGGCCGCACGTCCGACCTGTCAAAATCGAATCTTATGGATTTACTCCCCAAGGTCATGATCAAGCCCATGGCTGTCCGCCGGGTGTCAGCGATCTGGCTCAAGGCTGTCTGCAAACGATTCAACTCCTCTTCTCGCTGTTTCCGATATTCCTCCGCTTTTTGCTGCGCCAACGTCGCGTCATTCCGCGCAACCTGTGCCTGCTGTTTGGCCACCTCGGCTTCTTCCTCAGACTTCGCTTTCGCTGTCTCCGCCTGATCTCTCAGTTGAGCCGCCTGCTGTGCATTCGCCTCCGCTTGTGAGGCATGGCGGAGCGCCACGTCTGATTTTTCCGCGATCTGCCGCAGACTTTGGTTGGTTTGCTCAGCTTGCTTGCTGAGGCCCGCCACTTGAAGTTCGAGGCGATTGAGCCGGCGCAAAAAGTAGAAAGCGGTGATCACGACAAAGGCTAGACCGATCACCACCCAGAGGAAAGACGTTCGGGCCGCAGACCTTCCAGGCTTACCAGGGAGCTCGTCTCCGGGAGGCTTCAAGATCACGTTGGGCGAATTCATAGGTCCACCTTCCTTATGCATTTTACCCCCCGCGTTTTGCAATTGCCGCGCGGTTTACGCACTTCGGTTCCGAGCGCATCTCTTTCTGGCCGCCGGGCTTCCATGCTGATTTCAGGTTAACCAGGGCCGACGTTAGGAGAAGAGTGCTCTGAATGGCCGGGGTGGATCTCAAGGCTGGCCGTGGCTGGCGGGAGGATCGAACGCGGTACGGACAGGGCCTGTCAGGAATCCGCCGGGAAGTTTTGGCACTTCCGGAAAATATTTGGCTGTAGCGTTATCGTGCGCCGTGCCCAGCCGCGCCTAAAACAAAATCGTTGCCCTACTACTGAGCCGGGCTCATGGTTAGAATGTCTGGGTTCGTTCTTGAGGAGGTGAAGGATGATCCATCCCAGGTTACTTGCCGGTGTCAGTTTCGTTGTCGGCCTGTTGGTTGTCGGCCAAAGTTCCGGCCAGACGCGGGCCGGGGCGAAAGCGCCGAAGAGCAAACAAGCCAAGATTCAGAATGCTATGACCGCGGCGCCGCCTGGAATTTCCAAGAACGCTACCATTCTCGACTGGTCAGAAACCGAAGGCGGCCAAATGGTGGAACTGCGCAAGGGAACGAATGGCTGGACGTGCCTTCCGGACATGCCTGCAACACCCGCCAACGACCCGATGTGCATGGACAAGATCGCCATGGAGTGGGCCGACGCGTGGATGTCGAAAAAGGAGCCGAAGCTGAGTGGCGTGGGCATTGGCTACATGCTTCAGGGTGGAGCTACCGCCGACAACGATGACCCCTTCGCCAAGAAGCCTCCAGCGGGCAAGGATTGGCTCCGTGAGCCACCCCACGTCATGATGTTTGGAATCAAAATTGATCCAAGCGTGCATTCCAGCGAGCCGAACACGACTCGGCCGTGGGTCATGTTCAAAGGGACCCCTTACGAACACCTGATGGTGCCGGTCAAGTAGGGCGGGCAGGAACTTAACTTAAGGGCGACAAGGCGACCTGGGGCCCCCGAGGTCTCCTCAGCCTTGTAGAGAACATCCATCCGGAGGCCGTGTCCAAAGGGAATTCTCTCCGCTGAGTTTCCCAAAAGCTGACGCCTTTGTGGCTAACTCTGGACCTGAGACCCCGTGAGCGAATATCTTCCGAGTGGGCGACCTTGCACCCAGAACCGGCGAAAGCGGGGCCGCCACTTCTCCACGTAAGCCGTTACATGATGTCCCTCCGGCAGCGCCTTGCTCTACACAAGGCGACTGATCGTTACTAATCTCTCCTCCTATTTTGCCGAGTCACTTCTCCCCGTCGCCCGATTACTGGCCTCCGAGTTACCGAAAAAGGGGAAGGGCAAACAGGCGCGCCCTCGATTTCGCGGCCGCAATGAGCCATTTCCTATTCCGGCCGGGGATCCAGTGACACGATACTGCCCGCTGAAGACAACCCCACCGTCCAGATGATCTTCGGCCCGTTGGCGAACACAGCCCGGTAGCGTCTCACGTGTTTCCCGCCCTCATGAGTGTCTACCAACAGCGTCAGAGACTCGAGCGCGCCGGCCGGGCCCAAAAAGCGCGGCCCGATGTCCTGGAGGAACGGAATCAGCCGTTCGCGAGATTCGGGAGCGATGCGGGCCGGGTCCACTTTGCCCTGCGCGGCGTCGCGGATCATTTCACGGATCAGATAGGTGATGGCTGGTTCACGGTCTGGGATTTCTGTGTTTCCCCCAAGAGTCGCGCAGTACTCCTTCAGGCGAGCCGCTGGTGCGGTGGGCGCCAGGGATGAGCTCGGCAGACCAGAGCACAACGCGGGAGATAGCTGCGCCATGGTCATGGCGGACGGAGGGCCGAGATACAGAATCGCGTCGAATTGCTCTTCCATCCGCACCGGACGCCGCTGGGGGCCGGGCGCGAAGATCGCCGCGCCGAGCGCTGTCCCACGAAGCATCGCGAGACTTGGCTTCGGCCACAAGGCCACATCGGCTTGCACCGTCTTCAAATCCCTGCGCGTCTCCGGGTTTATCGTGAACACGTTCGTGATGGCGGACCTCTCCAACTGGGCAACAAGCCCGCGGGCCCATTCGTCGGCTGCTCCAATTACGGTGTTCTTTCGGATCAAGTGCTCCTCCCCGTAGATCACTAGGGCGCGCCGGCCCTTCTCCAGAACCTCCCGCCGTATGACACGTACGGCGTGGGCATCCCGATCCCCCAGCCACTTGTGGATATCCTCACGGGAGTGCACGCTGTCCCAGTCAATCGGAGGATCGCCGAGCAGCACGCGAAGCCGGTGCTCGCGCGGAAGAGACACGTTCACCAACCGTACGGCTCGGAAGAACTCCTCGTATATCGGAAAAGCCCACTCTTGTACAGGCTGGGTCGTATTCAGCCACACTTGACGCAGCGATTCATACGGAACTTCTTCACCCTCTACGAACCGATCCATAAGATCCTGGTACCGGGCGTTGCCGAATTCCACCACGATGTCATTGACTGCACCTGTAAACCTGGGGTCGCGAATCAGAGAGAGTCGAAACGCGTGGCACTGCTCGTTCCCGCGAAATTCCTCGTTGCCGAGCGCCACTATGGCGTGCGAGCGAAATGCTTCGACAATCGCCGCAATCGGCTCGATCGGGACTGCAAGCCTCGGCGGTGTTTGCTGCCTGGCTGGCGCGGCGGTGGGTGCCTGCGCTCGCATGAGCGTAGCCATGGCGACCGCTCCAGCGATGACACGCAGAAGGTTCTTCATCATCGTCTCCTCACATACATGTTTAAATCTTCCTTCACAGTCGCCGCGTGGACACCCAGATGAGAGAGGCCAATCGCTGTCGTGCACGGGCCGAGCCATCGTCCTTGGTTGCGAGGCGGCACAGCGCAAACTCGAGCACCGAATAGGCCGGGATTAGGAGCTAGACGGAGTACACTCAAAGAAGTACGAGGACACTCCTGAAGAAGTTCCCGATAGAACCGCCTTTGCACTGGCAAGTGCGAATAGATCGTCCGTAACGGCGCTAGTGGGTATTCACGGGCAGCGACGCCAGTCAGGGTCGGAGAAGTGCCCGTCGCAGAGCCACAGGCCGCCGCTTGCAGTGCTGCGTTGCGACCAAGGCACACGGTTCATCCCAAGTCGAAACCCTCGGCAGATTTGCCGTTTCCTCGGTCCGGGGACTAACTTGCTTTCAACGACCGCTGCTCCTTGCAGTCGCGGCAAAGCCGTGTCCAGGGCACCGTTTTCAGTCGCGCCTCCGCAATGGGACGCTTACACGCATCGCATACCCCGAACGTGCCCTGCCGAATCCGAGCCAGCGCCTCTTCGATGGCTCGCAACAGGTGACTGTCGCTCTGGCTCAAATGGACTTGGAGAGCCGTTTGGGTCTCCTCAGCCGCTCGATCGGTAGGATCCCCTCCGTGACCCTCCGCTCTGCCTCCGGTCAACAAGGCTCTGTGCGTGCCAGCAAGCAACTCATCGCGCTTGGCCAGCAATAATCGCTCGTATCGGTCCAAGTGTATTCCTTTCATGTTCACCCCCCTGCTCGGCAAAACGTTCACTCTGTTTCCTGACACCTATCGAACCCGAGCCGCTTTGTCCAGATCCGAGCCTGCCAACACGACGCTGGCTTTCTAGGAACCTTTCACGGTTGTCGCATGACGGGACGTGATGTTGATCTCCTTGGCCGCAAGCTCTCCGGCAAAATACTCAAGGGCTCCGGGCTGATGAGGCAGTTCAAGATGCAGCATATCCGCCTCGGTGTACGAGAGCCCTGCGCCGTCCAAGGTTTTCTTGGCCTTCTTCACGTTGTCCACGACAACCTGCAAGGAACCCTCGGCTCCCGAGGTTGTGGTCAGAAAAGTGAGGATGTTGAGCTGCGCGTCGCCCAGAACCCTGGCGACATGGGCCAGTGTCCGAGGTCGATTCTCGCAGGAAATCGTAAGCTGTTTCGCCTTTGCGATGGCGCACCTCCCTCTCAGCGCATTCTACATCCACCCAAGGCCCTGAGTCTCCGACCCGCCCTGCCCAGGACATCCCCAATCGCTCTTTTCTGTTTGCCGGCGCGCCCGTCTCGGTGAGAAAATATTTGTCCCTACGAAAGAGCCGGTCCGAATTCGAAAGGAGGTCGAACATGAGCGTTACTGATGAAGTCCTCAAGGCTAACGAAACCTACGCCCAGTACTTTAACTTCGGAAACCTTCCGCTCCCTCCGGCGCGTAAACTGGCCGTCGTCGCGTGCATGGATGCGCGGCTCATCGTCTCCCAAATCCTGGGCCTGAAGGCCGGAGACGCCCACATCATTCGCAACGCCGGCGGCATTGTGACCGAAGATGCCCTGCGATCCCTGATTATTTCTCATCACCTTCTGGGCACGCAGGAATTCATCATCATCAATCACACGGACTGCGGGATGCTGACCTTCAAAGACGAGGATTTGCGCTCGAAGCTTCAGAAGCAGACGGGAACCGCTGCTGTCGCACCTGTGGCTTTCCACGCTTTCAGTAATCTCGAAGAGAACGTGCGCCAGCAGATCCAGAAAGTGAGATCGCATCCCTGGCTCCCGAAGCAGATTTCAGTCAGGGGTTTCGTTTACGACGTTAAAACAGGAAGGCTGAGAGAGGTTGTGGAAGCGCGCCCGACCTCAGCGCGGGGCGCGTGAAGGGAAAGGCAGCCACGATTCATTCAGAGCCGGTGACGTAACAACATGGATGCTAAGGCGCAGTGATTTCAGGGCAGACTGGCTCGCACATTGATGGCTCGCGGCCCCTTCTCCGCGCGCTCCACGTCAGACTCAACCTTCTCTCCTCCTTGAGGCTGTCGAAATCAAGTTGTTGAAGGCTCGTGTGGCGGAAGAAGATCTCCATGCCATCGTCGGCATGGATGAACCCGAATCCACGGTCGCAAACAACTCTCTTGATTGTTCCTCGCATGTTGGACCTCGATTGTCGCGAAGAGGGGCGCGGGTATTAGGGTGGACAATGAAGAGGCGCAGGCGGCCCGCGTTGAAGAAGTCCTTTTCGCGACGGCGATAAACGTCACTCCTACTGAGAGCCTTTTACTTTTTGAGCTTCGCCCAGCGCGCTCTCTGGGCCTGCGACATCCTCTTCCGCGCATTCACGTCTACGCTGAACGCTTGCCGAGCGGTGCACCCGTGGCTGGATGCCGCTTCTGTAACCGCGCTTTCAGCTGGGGCTAACAGCACCAGGCCCGCGGCTCGTGTTATGCTAACCAGGCGTCTCAATGAGAATCTTCGCCCAGAACGAACCGCTGACGGAAACGGAATTGGAGCGTCTCGAGGAATTTCTGAGAAGCTGCAAGGGCGGCAAGGCCATGAATATCGAGGAGCTCGATGGGTTTTTTGCCGCCCTGATCGCGGGCCCCGAGGTCGTGTTGCCCAGCGAATACCTGCCCGAGGTGTGTGGCGGCGAGATGTCGGACACCTGTGAGGTTGCCAGCCTGGACGAAGCAACTGACATCCTGGCGCTCCTGATGCGGCACTGGAATGACATTGCCCACACGCTCGGGAAGGATGAGGTGTACGTGCCGCTGTTGCTGGAAGACGAAAATGGCGTGACGCCCGGCAACGACTGGGCTTGCGGGTTCCTGCGGGGAGTGGACCTGCGTCACGATGGCTGGAAGACGCTGATTGCTGACGAGGATCATGCCGGGTGTATGATCCCCGTCCTGATGCTCTACCACGAGCACGACGAAGACCCGGCCCTGCGCCCCAAGCCGATCCGCCCGGAGCAGCGCGAAAAGATCATCGACTATATGGCGGCCGGGCTGTTGGGCGCGTATCGGTATTTCAGACGGCACGGACAGTCCTATGCAAGCGCCCGCGCGCCCGAGCCTCGGCGCGCTAATAACCCCAAGCTGGGGCGCAATGATCCGTGTCCGTGCGGTTCCGGGAAGAAATACAAACGGTGCTGCGGCGACACGACCATACACTGAGCCAAGTGTGCCTCACGCAGCAAATCCCCGCGTCTTGCCGAAGCGGTGCGTGTGACCCCGAAGCAGGCTCACGCCTTTTTCCTCGATCAAAACTTTGGCTGCATAGGCGCCGTGCTTCGACACCCTGTCCCAGTGGCCGACGTAGAGATCGCCCACGCGGATAAAGTTATCGGTGAATTTGGTGGCCAGCTCGTGGCAGGGTACGTACTCGATTTCGAGCCGCCTTAGATCGAAAATGTCGGGCACCGACACACCGGGCAAGCCGTAAAGCTCTTTGGCGTTCTGGATCAGGTATTTCCGCAGCCGGAATTCGTGGTTGCCTTCGACCCAGGTGATGCGGGCGTGGGGCAGAGAGCGCCGGAAGCTCCGGAGAACGCCTCTTCCAATCTCGATTTCGCGCTGGAAGTCTCTCTCGGTGCGCGGCATGAGGTCGTAGCTTGAAATCTCCCAGAAGTCCTGGAACTCGCCGCTCAGAATGAGCCAGTCGGTGTGCTCCCGGCGCGGGAACATTTTGAAAAGCAAAAGCGCCCTTTCGTCATGAAAAGGGACTTGAAAATCGTTGGCGATGACGGCGAGTTGATATGTTGAAGATGTTGTGTCGTGGGCCACCGCCTGCTCAGCGGACCGGCTAGATACCGGCAAACGGGAGATGATCAAGAACACGCCGAGCAGGAGGCTGAGGGGGTGCGGGAGTCTTATTCTGCGCCGCCCCCCACGGTCTGCGCGGGGATCGAAGTCACTGGGTCAGGAGCACCGTCTCTCATTTGGTCGTATTACGGCCTGCCGTGGAAGTGACTCTCGGTTCGAATCGAGAGCGAAGTTGCCCGCCGCGTCAATGACCCACATACGCCGGGACTCCGGGGACTTGGGGGGCTTCGTTCGGGAGGACGGCACTTGTCTTCGGCCCCGAGAGTCCAAGCTAAACAATGGGCGCGTCCGTCGAAGGGGTGGCGTCTCCGTGCCCTCTGGCAAAGCCCCCAGAGGCCCCCAAGTCCCGCTGGCCCGTCGAGACGCCGTATTTCTCCCCGTCAAAACATTCTGAAAAACCCAAAGGGCCTTCTCGTCACGGGACGGAATCTGAAAATCATTGGCGATTACGGCCAGTTGATAGGCTTTGGTTTGATGGGCCACGGCATCTCAGCATGGCGGCGGGCCAGGGAAAAGCGGGAGAGGTTGCCGATTAGGAATCGACAATCGGCAGCGCATGTTTTTCCGCATCGGGCGGAGCGAAGAAAAGGCGAATCCGTTTGAGTACTGATATTTGGCTATCTCTGTGCTGATTAACCTGTTCTATACGTCTGATTGATAATAAGATAAATCTAAGTGTTGACTTGCTGTTTCAGACAGCGCATAGATAGTATTCACCTATTTAAGGAGGTTACCATGCCAAGAAATGAAGATGTGGCGACTCAGTCTGCGCAGGCGACGCGCAGATCGACATTTCCAGAAATAAACTGGGAGTCGATTAGCGAGCCGGGCGCTTACGTGGAGCGCGGGAGCGGTGATCTGTATAGGGTCCCCAAAGAGGCGCTGATTCCAGGCGCTTCACCGTGCATCATTAAGGAGTCTCGGGGCGCGTCGGTCTTGATGAAAGTTAGTGACGACCCCTTCATTACGACGTTCAGAGCGAGGCTGCTGGCCGCGCAGCACAACATCGAGCCAAACTTCTGATTGCAATCGGGTTGGAGTCTTTTAACCTCCGACCGGGCCGGCCAAGCAAGGGCGGCAATTCCACCCGCGACAACGGAGTCGCGATTTGGCGTTGGGCTACACTCAGGGTCGAATGCAAACTGCGAAAATACCAGCAGATTTATGAAGGTTACGGCGGGATTATCCTACCCCGTCCCCCCCGATGGGGACCATCGCTGACTCCGTTGGACGCGACACTTTTCCCCAGTGGCAGGCTGCGTCGCCATCCTGAGCGACGGCATGGGCGAGGACGAGAGATAGCTTCCGCTTAGCGCAAGGAGAGAATCAGCAACCTCATCGACCAGACCCACGCCGCGTTGCTGAACGCCAAGAAGGAGTGACACGAGAAGGGGGAGAGTGCAGCGCTGCGGGCGTTCGTGGACACCCCCTAGGTCTCGTCGTCGCGACCCTGACGAACGTGCTCAAGGAGGTCACGCGGCGACTCCGACAGGCGGCGACGATGAACGAAATCGAAGGGACCCGGCTCTCCGCCATCACCGAGCGGATCGCATCGCTCCACCAGGAGATCGACACCCCGATCCGCGAGGTGCAGAAACTGCTAACGGCGCACACACTGTGAGGTCTAGCAACATGAAATTAGACCCCTACCCAGTGCTGGCAGCCGGGAAAAGCAAGGCGTTGCAGGAGACAGCGAGTGCGTGTCGCCGCCCGCCCCATCACGCGGCGAACTTTGACCTCCGAGAACTACGTCCGGGCCGCCCGGCGAGCCCGACAAACACCTCGCCCCAAGAAAGGAGCGCAGAACTATGGTAGACCAAGCATCGAGAATGCCGCCCACGAAATCCGCTTCTCCAACACCGCTGAAGCTCGTCGCAGCAACCGATCTCTTCGCCAGCATGCAAAGGCTACACAACTCGGTCGCACGCCGCGCCTTTGAAATCTTTGAAAGCAAGGGCAGCGCCTTTGGGCGCGACCTCGAAGACTGGTTGCAGGCCGAAGCGGAATTAGTGCATCCTGTCCACGTTGACGTTACGGAATCCGCGGACGGCCTCACCGTTCGGGCTGAGGTGCCGGGCTTCAAGGCCGAAGAGCTCGCGGTCGGCGTGGAGGCAAGCCGGCTGACCATCGCGGGCAAGAGAGAAACCCACGAGGAACGCAAGGACGAAAAGACGATCTACAAGGAGCACTGCTCGGACCAGGTTCTTCGGGTGGTTGAGCTGCCCGCCGAGGTTGTGGCGGGAAGAGTCGCGGCCACGTTGAGGGATGGTGTGCTCGAACTCAAGATGCCAAAGGTCGCGCCCGCGAAGAAGGTCGTCCCAATTGGATCGAACGTGGCGTGAGTCGTCCAAGGCGGCGCTGAAGTTGAGTTCATTACCAGATGCCACCTGGCGAGCGGCCCGGCCTGCCCGGTGATTTTCCTCTTGGCAGGATGAGTGAGTACTCACCACAATAGCTTCATGGCCGAATCGGAACCAGGCACGCGAGACCAAATCGTGACCGCGACCCGCAAACTGATCGAAGATCGCGGAATCGCGCACGGCACAACGAAAAAGATCGCTCAAGCCGCTGGATGTGCTGAGGGAACGATTTTCCGCTACTTCGCTCGCAAAGAAGACCTCCTCCTAGCGGCTGTGCTCGCCAACTTTCCAACTTTCAAAGAGTCTCTAATGTCCATCAGTGAAGGAACTCCAAGCCAACGACTTCATCGTCTTGGCCTAAACGTGATCCGGTTTTTTGAGCAGAGCACGCCGGCGGCGGTGGCTGTTCTTTCCGATGCCGAACTCACACACGCCATCGCGAAATCGTCCGCGAGCGGCACGGCGGGATGCGCACGGACATTTCGCCGGTACACATTGCTTCCACCCTGTTGGGGCCGTGCTTCTTCCGGGTGTTCACCCGCCTTTCCCTCACGGAAAATGCGCCGGAATTGAGCGATGAAGATTTCGTCGCGGGCGTAGTCGAAGCCCTTTGGGAAGGAGTACGCCTTGCTGGTAGCAAGCCTATGAGAGACTTGTCCACAACCTCGCCCATCTCCGCCTCAACGCTATGGAATTTGAGGAGGCCGGGGAACGCCTGCGGAGCGTTGTGCAGCACACTCATAGCTTGCCCGGCGACTTCCAGCCACCGCCCGATTTCCTGGCCGGGACACCGTAGTTCTTCGTGGAGCGGCGTACCAGACAAGGGAGGGTAGAGGACAACGGCATCATCAGAGCGCACTCAGCTCACGCCGCAGCGCCCCTCGTGGCTCGGGGTCAACCAGGAGCCCCCGAGGCCTGCGAGCCCGAGGCGCCCCGAGAGCGCTCGGCAAGCTTCATGGGCCGTTTGCTCCTCAAAAAAACAGATTGCGGAAAAGCTCTTTCGCCCCAAAAGAAACTCAAAACCGGAACTTGAAAGACAGTTGCAGCTCGCGCGCCGACTGGGCGGCGTCAGCGTGGCGGAAGGTGTCCGGGGTCATTGGGGTCGGAGCCTCGTCAAGGTTTCGACACCCGCACACGCCGATAAAGTTCTTGAAGTTCACGCGATTGAAAAGATTGAAGGCGTCCACGCCGAATTCCACCTTCGCATGTCGGCCGACACTTGGAAGACTGAAATCCCTTGACAAGTGGATGTCCAGGTCTGCGTACCCGGGACCGTTTCCTGTGTTACGGCTCACGCCTGCCGGCCGGTCGCTCGTGACGTCGTCGCCATTGTAATCGAAGCCCGTGGTGATGTTATACGGCAGCCCGGAATTCAGTTTGACGACTGCTCCTGTCTTGAGGCCGAACGGCAGCCGATAGAACGCGGTCAGGGTGAAGCGGTGGCGCCGGTCGAAGTCCGACCGCCCCCATTCGCCGCTGAAATCATAGCTATTTGCTGGATACAGGCCGAACGAACCAAAGGGCACATCGAGCTGGGAGCCGATGGAAGAGGAGAGTACGCCGCTGGCGTCGTCCATGGACTTGGAGAGCGTGTACTGCGCCAGGACGTCGAGTCGCTCGCCCACGGTAGTCTGATAGGTGACCACTACGTTGTTACCTCGAGACAGCCCGGAGGTTTCGTACTCGTTGATGTCGCCTACGCTCCCGAAAGGTCGCAGGCCGCTCGATGGCACACAGGACGAGGGGCTACCGGGAGGGCAGGGATTGTACGTGCCTGGAAGCGGCGCGTTGATGTTTCGCTGTCGATAGAGTCTGACCCCGCGCAGCGTGGTGAACTCTACGGTCAGGAAGTTCCTGCCAGCACCCAGTTGCCGCTCGACGCCCACGCTCGCCTGCGTGAGGTAAGGGGTATGGGCATTCGGCTCGATCCGCAACACCCTGGGCAGAGCGAAGCTCACCAAACCCGATGGCGTGAAGGGGTCCGGAAAACCCGGCTGCTGAATGACAAGCTCCTGGATCCGCGACCCATTGTGGAGCAGCGCATCCCGCTCGATGAAACCCGGCTGGCGATCGTAGAAAACGCCGGCGCCGGCGCGGATGACCGTCCGGCCACGGTGAGGCGCGTAGGCAACAGAAAGCCGAGGGGCCCAGTTGCCGAACGCCGGCAGAGGAACATGGGACTGGAATTCCTGCCGCAGGCCCAGGGAAAGGGAGAGATTCGGGCGCGCGCGGAACTCATCCTCGATGAAAGCAAAGAACTCATTCTGGGTGAAGGAGACTCTGGGGTCTCCCTGGTTCACCGTATATTTAAACGGCTGGCCTGCGGTGTACGCAGCCGGAGTCTGAAACGTGAAAGTCCCTCCAAAATTCGAGGTGTCGAAAGCGCTCAAGAACCGCGGTCTTACGTTTCCTCCAAAGCGTATCGTGTGCCTTCCATTGATCAGGCTGGCGATGTCCTGGAAGTTAAGCACCTTCTCCCGATCGTGACGGGAGGCCTGCGCGCCGCCCGAGTTGAAGAACCCATCCACGATGATCGCCGGCCGGTCGGAAACGCTGTCCGTGCCCTTGGGCTGGCTTTTGAAGGTAAAACGGGCCTCATTCAGGAAATTGTCCGAAACGGTGGAGGTCTCGAAAATCTTCAGCTCGTTTTCGCGGTCGAACTCGTTGACCGCCCGCTCGGGCAGGTCAAAGTCTCGAAGAATTTCATTTCGCTTAGGCTTGTTCTTGTATTTGTAGGTCAGCGCCAGCTTGTGAATGTGCCTCAGCGAGTAATCGAGGCGTCCGAACAAATACGTATCGCGCTCCCGAAGCATGACATTCTCGGTCAGGTGGCCTGAAGCCGTGCGCGCGTTGATTACCTGGGCCTGGTTGTTGACGCGGTACCGGCCCGCGATGAAGAAGGTAAAGTGCCTCATCACCGGACCGCTGAGTTGCGCCTCGGCGATGGCGCGTTGAAGCGGCGGATTTGACGTAGCAAAAGCATTGCGCGCGTTGAAGGCGGAGTTGCGCATCAGGAGAGAAACCTGGCCACGGTAGCGATGGTGGGCCCCCGACCGTGTGGTGACGTTGATACGCCCTTTCCCGGGCCGCGCAAACTCAGCCGTGTAAGGGCCCTTGTCGACGGCGATCTCCTTGATACTCGACATCGGGACTTCGAGCGAACCGCTCTCCACGCCATCCACGATGAGCTGGGGTCCTTGCGCGCCGGCCACCGCAGGATTGAGAAACAGCGCAGGTACATCGAGCGGATCCCCTTCTTTCACAGGCAAGTTCTGGAGCAAATGCTGGTCAAGCTGGACGGTGTTGACCTTTTCGTCCGCGGACACGGCGGCATCGGCTTTGGCGGAGACGGTCACCTGCGCCCTGACCTGCGCGAGCCGGAGGCGCACTCGCACTCGAGTCGCTGCCGGCGGGTTGATCGCAACAGGCTGCTGCACGTTTTCGAATCCCGGAGTTTCGATAATGAGGACATATTGGCCGGCGGGCAAGTCGTCGAAGTCAAAGTCACCCTCCTCGTCAGACTCCGTCTTGAACTCTTTGGCCGTGGTCTTGTCGCGAAGCTTGACCTCGGCGCCGGGCACCGCGGCTCCTGTAGAATCCTCCACCGTGCCTCTGAGCGCTCCCAGGCTTTGGCCTTTGGCGCTCGGCAGAAGTGTGGAAGAGCTGAGAGCCAGTAAAACCAGAGTTGTGACGACGGTTTTCACTCATCCCTCTGATCATCGGTCGGGTTGATTCAAACAGGTTGCTGATCCGCACTAAGGAGATTTTATCGCGGCGCTCTCATCCTCCGTTGCCGTTTGGAGGCGATAGAGATGCGCATATCTGCCGCCGCGAGCCAGGAGCTCGGTGTGAGCGCCCTCTTCGATGATCCGGCCGCGATCGATCACGATGATGCGGTCGGCGAGGCGCACGGTCGACAGGCGGTGGGCGATGATGAAGGTGGTGCGCCCGGCGGCCGCGCGCTCGAGCGCTTCCATCACGATGCGCTCGGCGTCGGCGTCGAGACCGGTGGTCGGCTCGTCGAGGATGAGAATGGGGGCGTCCCGCAGCACGGCGCGCGCGATGGCAAGGCGCTGCTTCTGCCCGCCCGAGAGCGTGGTCCCTCGCTCCGCCACCTCAGTGTCATAGCCCTCGGGGAACCGCCGGATGAACTCATCCGCCATGGCGACGTGGGCCGCGACGACGATCTGCTCCTCGCTGGCTCCCGGACTGCCAAAGGCGATGTTCTCCCGCAGGGTCCCGCTGAAGACGAGGGAGTCCTGCAAGACCAGGCTGATCTGCTCGCGCAGCGACTGCAAGGTGTAGTTCCGAATGTCCTCGCCATCAATCAAGACCGCGCCCCGGGTGGGGTCGTAGAAGCGAGGGACCAGGCTAACCAGGGTGCTCTTACCGGCGCCCGTGGCCCCGACGATGGCAATCTTTTGTCCCGGCGCGATCGCCAGGTTAACATGCGAGAGCACGGGTTGGCCGGGCTCGTACTCGAAGGATACGTCGCGGAGCTCGATCTCACCCTGGAGGCGCGGGGCGGGGCACGCCCCCTTCCGATCCGTCAGTTCACTCCGCACGCTCATCACGTCGGCGATGCGCTCGGCCGCCACGCTGGCCCGGTTGAACATGTAGGAGAAGCGCGCCAGGGCCTTCATGGGGTTGTAGAAGCTGGTGACGTAGGCGAAGAAGATGACCACGTCTCCGGTAGACAGCTCTCCTGAGAGCACGCGCGTGGCGCCGTACCAGATCACGATGGTCAGACCCAGCGCGGCCAGGAAATCGACCAGGGGCGCGACACGCGCCTGATACTCGATGCTCTCCAGGTACGCCTGGAGGTAGCCTTCACTGCGCGCCTGAAAGCGCTCATCGAACTGGTCTTCCTGTGCCAGCCCCTGCACGATGCGGATAGAAGCTAGGGCCTCCTGAGCCAGGGCCGCCATCAGGCTGGTGCTGTGGCGGGCCTTGCGGGTGGCCAGCTTGATACGGCGTGTGTGCCGGAAGACAGTCCAGAACAGCAGCGGGGCCACCGATAGCGCGGCCAACGCAAACCGCCAGTCAAGCCACAACATCAGCGCGAGCATCGCCACCAGCAGGAACCCGTTGCTGCCGAAGACGATGGTGCCGCTGACGATAAAGTCCTGGATCGATTGAATGTCGGAGGTCACGCGATGGGTAAGGTCCCCGGTGCGTTGACGGTCGTGGAAGCGAAGCGAGAGCCGCTGCATGTGCGCAAACAGGTCACGCCGCAACGCGAACACAAAGCGCTGGCCGACTCTCCCGAGAAGGCGAGTAAAATAGTAGGTCAGTACGCCGGTGAGAAGAGCAATGAGGAGGCTTGCGGCGCACGAGCCGTAGAGAATCTCGATCTTGCTGTACGGGGCGTTATCCAGCCAGGCGCGCAAGAAAGGTACGCGGCTCGGCTTATGGGAGAGCACACGGTCGATCACCACCTTCAGGGGCCAGGGACGTAAGACGCTGAGCGTCCCATCCAGCATCATCGCCAGCCCCGCCAGGCACAACTCCTTCCAAAAGGGTCGGAGCAAAGGCAAGAAGTGGTGGATCCATTCGGCAATGGGTTTCGGGTTCTTGAGGCCCTTAGGGTCCGCATAACTCGCAATCGGCATAAGTGGTCACTCGCCTCAGAAGGACCCGGTTTCAGGCCGATGTCCGACGCCTCAAGGTAAGCTGTCAAAAGTGCTTGGGGCACGCTCGGCGGCGGGCTGGAGCGGCCGTTCGCGCCCTCTCCCCCCGCCTCACGCGGACATGGCCACGAGCTGCTTCGGGCCGAGTAACGGCTCGACCCAATCGATCACCTGAGCCGCACTCTCGGTCCAGGTGCGTTTCGAGCAAGACAGGTTGGCCTTTCTGCCCAGGTCCCGGCACAGCGATACGTCTCTTTGGAGGCGGAGGATACACTCCACCAAGCCGGCGCGATCGCCGGGCTCGAACAGCAGGCCATTGACCCCGTCTGCCACGACTTCTGCTACTTGTCCCACCCTGCTCGCGACCACCGCGCGACCCGCAGCCATGTACTCGAAAAGCTTGAGCGGCGAGTAGTAAAACTCGTCGAGCGCCGGATAGGGCGCCACGGCCACATCCATCGCGGCCACGTACTGAGGTATCTCCTGGTGCGCCACGCTTCCGGTGAACGTCGCAGCCGCCCGGAGTCCTGCCTTCCGAGCCTTCTCTTCGAGGAGCGGCCTCAGGGGTCCGTCGCCGACAAGCAGCAAGTGAGTTGAGGGCTCGGTCCGGTGCAAGTCCTCGAAGGCGTCGAGCAGCAGATCGACGCCGTGCCATCCCTTAAAGGTGCCCACGAAGCCAACCACGAAGCGGCCGTCGAGGTTGAAGCGTCGCCGCACTGGATCTGGATCCAGATGGATCTGGAACAGGCGAGTATCGACGGCATTGGGCAGGACGCGAATCGACTCTCGCGGTACGCCGGCTTGTTCCGCCCGCGCGCGCAGCGAATCCGAAACCGCGACCAACAGACTAGCCCTGCGCCAGATCTTGCGCTCCACCCAGCGGGCCAGGGGCGGACAGGTCAAGCCTGCCCCGTATTGCTGCTGTTCGTAAGCCAAAGGCGCGTTGACTTCGAGCACGAGCGGGATGGAGAGTTCTTTCGCCAGCCACAAACCCGCCATACCCCATAAGCTGTAACGCTCGTAGATGAAGTCCGGGTCGAATTCCCGGGCCACACGCGCCGCCTCCTTAAAGAACCGCAGATTGTGCAGCGCCCTGACTACGTCCGGGTTCCTTCGCGTGGGCCGGCCAGCCAGCCGGTGGCAAACCCTTGAGGCGTGAGCGAGGGTGTAGTTCCAAGCCGCAAGCGGCGCGGCGCGCACCGCTGCCTGCAGCTCAGCCTCGAGAGACGCCGGAGAACCCACTTGAGTCGAAACCACGCTGACGTCATGGCCGAGGTCAGCCAAGGCGCGCACGAAGGCTCGAACGTGAATGGAGCCGCCCTTCAGGCCCGAGGCATCAATGCCGGTATCATGACAGAGGTACAGAACGTTCATCGAACCTCGCTCGCAACCTCGCTCGGCGCCACCGTCACGACGCTTCGCTCAGCAGCGGCCTCCGGATCGGCAGCAGGACTCGCAGCGCGCCGGAAGAGCTCGAGCAGTTGTCTCGCGCCGTCTTCCACCGAGAAACGCGCTTCAATTTTTGACCTCGCGGCGCTCGCCAGCCGCTCACCCAATTCCGGCTGCGTCAGAAGCCTGTCGATCGCGTCGGCCAGCTTCTCGGGACTGTTCGGTTCAACCAACAGACCGTCGCGCTCGGCGTCGATCAGCTCTGGAATACCTGAGACCTGAGTCGCAACCACGGGTACGCCGCTGGCCATCGCTTCGAGCAGCACGTTGGGGATGCCGTCGCGGTCGCCGTTGGCTGTGACAACACAGGGGAGCGCAAAAACGGAAGCCCGGTGATACGCTTTGTGGACCGCTTCTTGCGGTTGGGCGCCAAGCAGTCTTACGCGATCGTTCAAAGCCAATTCACTAACCCGCGCCTGCAGAGCCCGCCGCAGGGGGCCATTCCCGATAATCTCTACGCGGAAAGATCGACCGCGCCGTCGAAGGATCTCAGCAGCCGCAATCAGGTTGCTAAGGCCCTTCTTCTCGACCAGTCTGGCGACGGAGAGGATCAGCGGCGGCCCCGTATCACGCGCCCCTGGCGCCTGGAACTTGAACTGGGCCCGGAACTTGAACTGCGAAAGATCAAGCCCGTGATAGATACAGCGCACTTTGCCATCGCACGCCGAGCTGAACTGACTCAGCAGGTATCGGCGGTTGTAGTCCGTGCACGTGACCACGGCTTGGGCCCGCTCGATCTCGGCGCGAATAAGGTCCGGGCGGTTGACGTAGATGTCCTTGGCGTGCGCCGTCAAGCTGTAAGGGACGCCGGTGAGCTGATGAGTGAACATGGCAACCAGGCTGGGCGAGGTGGCGAAGTGCGCGTGGAGATGAGCGACCGGCTCTCGAAAAAGCACGTCCGCCAGATAACCTGCCTTGAGAAAATGCCGAAGCGCGGCCAGGCGACGATGGCGAATTACCGTGGCCGCCGCTTCCGCCAAGGTTCGGCAGTACCTCCCGGGCCACCTCCAAAACGAGCGCGCGTTAGCGGGCAAGGCGGAAGCGCAGTGGCGTGGCAGGTCCAGGTACGTTACCTTAGCTCGCACCTCGGCGATGCCGGCATGCACGGGCCCCGCGTCGGGCTCCTTGACGGAAAAAATGCGCAGGAGTACTCCTTGCCGCTCTAATGCTGCGACCTCGCTGAGAATGAAGGTCTCGGAGAGCCTCGGCCAGGATTTGATTATATAGGCGATGCCGCACTCTTGCTGTGG
>QHZK01000375.1 GCA_003224635.1 Acidobacteriota bacterium
TGGGGTTCACCCGCCTCCCTGCGGATCCAGCGCGTGGCGTCCTGGACCGCGTCGAACAGCGCCTGTTTGCTGGTGGCATTGAACGTTCTCCGCCAGTGCGCCGGGTAGGTGGTGGGGTCGCTGCCCACTTCCTGAATATCGATTTCCAGCGCGTAGCCGTCGGCCACCGGCGATAGGGTCTCAAACGCCACGCGGGGCACGCCGCCGCGCCATGCAACCTCGCGCGCCGTTACTGGGTCCAGCGATGTGTCCGTGGGCTTCGTCATGCGTTTCAAGATCTCGGCTACTCGTTCGCTGTCCATCAGGTTGAAGCGGGTAGACTGCGCGAGCTGACTTCGGACCAGTTCGGTGATGCTGTCCAACTGCCGGTCACCTGTCTGATTCCTGACGTCCGTCAGGAGCACTGTTGCACCTTCGGGGAGCGAACCCGACTTCCAAGGATATAAGCGGGAAAGGATAACCAGAAGGCACAGGACCGTGGCAACAAGCGCGGAGATGACGACGAGGCGCCGGCGCGCGACCAGTGGGGCTCGCGACCCAACATTCCGGCCTTGGGGAGCCAAAGCCGAAGGCAGGGAAGTCGGCCGTGGTGACATGCCGGCAGCAAAGACTTCGCTCGACAGCGCCTGACTGACTTGGTGAGCGCTCTGGAACCTGACTGTGGGATCAATCGCCAAACACTGGAGAATGGCGGCTTCCCAGCGCGGGTCAAGTTCGGGCACGTGCAACCGTGGCGAGGGAGGTGCTTCCTTCAGTCGTCTGAAGGCCACGGCGAACGGTGTCTCGTCCGGGAAAGGCCGGCGGCCAGTGACCATTTCGTAGATGATCAAGCCCAGAGCGTAGATGTCCGTCGCAGGACTGATCTCGCCCCCCTCCAGTTGTTCCGGAGACATATAGGAAATTGTTCCCATCAGTTGTCCCGTGTCGGTGAGCGAGGACTGAGCGGTTTCGAGGGCTGAGGGGTCACTTACGGGCGCGCTTCTGGCAAGACCGAAGTCCGTCACGACAGCCCGCATCTTGCTTGCTCTGAGGTCATCGGTCGACGCGGTGGGTACGAGAATGACGTTGGAAGGCTTGAAATCCCGGTGGATTACTCCGACTTTGTGAGCCGCGGCGAGCGCCTCGACCATCTGCTGGATTACGGGCAAGGCCTCGTCGATTGTCATGCATCCGACGCGACCGAGATGCTTGGCAAGCGTTTCACCCGGCAGCAACTCCATGGTCAGAAAGTTGATCGCGGAGACGGCTCCGTCGGTTTCACTCGCAGCACGTAGGTGACGGCCAAAGTCAAACACCCGGCAGACATTGTGGTGGGCCACACGGCGAGCCAGCTGGACCTCGTGCTTGAAACGTGTGATGATGCGTTGGTCCGAAGAGATTTCCGGGCGGATGGCCTTCAGGGCGAGCCGCTCACCGAGTTCCAGATCTCGAGCCTCATAAACCTCTCCCATTCCGCCCTGCCCGAGAAAACGGATGACCTCGAAGCGACCGGAAACGACTTCCCCGGCGGAGAAGACGGTTGGCTTTGGAAACCAGCTTCCCGAAGCGAGGTTGCCGAAGGCGGGCTTTTCGAGGAAGTCGCCGGCGTGGTCGAGGGCTTGAAGCAGTTTTTCGACTTCTGCCTGAAGCTTCGCGTCACCTCGACAGGCTTCGAGCAGAAAATCCGGACGCTCCTCGGGCGACCGCTCCAGTGCGGCCTGGAAGCTTTGTTTGATCCGTTCCCAGGAATCGGGAGTCATTTGATCTGTTGATACAACCAAGCCTTTGCCACGCTCCAATCGCGTTTCACGGTCCGGACCGAGATACCGAGAACCTCTCCGGTTTCCTCCTCGCTCAAACCTCCAAAGAACCTGAGTTCCACGATCCGACTCAGCCGAGGGTCTTTCTCCTCCAGTTGCTTAAGGGCCTCGTCTAAAGCAAGTAACTGGTCCGAAGGGCCGACTGCAACCGCACGCGCTTCGTCCAAGCCGAGTTTTTCCTCCGAGCCTCCCCGCTTCTTCGCCAGGCGTTCTCGGGCGTGGTCCACAAGGATGTGACGCATCAGGCTCGCGGCCACTCCAAAAAAATGAGCGCGGTTCTGCCAGGGAGCGCCTCTCTGCCTCGTGAGCCGCAAATAGGCTTCATCCACGAGAGCGGTCGTCTGAAGGGACTGCCCGGAGCGCTCGTGCCGCATGTACCGGGATGCCAGGCGCCGGAGCTCGTGGTACACCAAGGGGATCAGCCTAGATTCTGCGCCCCGGTCTCCGTTCCGGATTTGCTGAAGCAACAGGGTAATTTCGCCAGCCTCGGGCTCCACGTCTCTCCCTCCCTTCTCTACTTCCGAGGAAAAGGTGGGCGTCCCAGATGGCCCGCCAAGGTGACCCGCACCCCTTCTGGAGATCTTTAGTCGAAGAACCATATTCTACACTAAATCTAGCTTACCGGAGCTACGGTAGGCCTGCACATTCGGGAAACGGCGCACAGACCGTCCGGCCAATCTGCAACCACGGCCCTGGTGATGCCGTCGGTATAGCTGCCGGACTCGGCCGGCCTTCCGTGCCCGAATACACCGGGAAGCTGTCCCGCCGCCACGGGGAGTCGGGTTAACCCGGCACTAAAGTGCCATTGACGAATTTCCAGAATTATCTACACTCGCTATGTTAATCCTTTGCCGTCCGCACTGGTGTCCTGCGTCGCATTGAGCCTTCTCCTCGTGCGAATCGGGTGGGGGGGACGCCATCACGTTGAGAAGCCTACCCTGACATATCCAACGGGCCGCCGAGCTCGGCTTACCGACACTGCGATTGCAGCCACCCGAAGGCACAGAGAGCGGAAGAAAGGGGTTCCGGAGAGTTAACCATGCGCCCGACGGCTTGTACCCCGACGGCTGTACGGGGTTCGGAGAACTCAGTGGAGAATTCACGTGATGCATGCAGGCCCAATCAGTTATCCGCTTGTTGAAAGGTTTCGTTCTCGGATAGGCTCGACGGAGAGCCAACGCCGCGAGCAGGCGCTCGCGAGTGTGCGCCTTGTCCTTGCCATTGGCTTTGCGCTCTATCTCATATGGGGCGCCTCGCTGCCTCATACCCTGCTCGTCTACCGCGCGGCTCTGGCCTACATCGCTTACAGCGTGCTTCTCGTCCTTCTATTGGTGCTGGCGCGGGCGACCAAGCAGGAGGTCGGCCTCGCACTGCGCTTGAGCGCTCATGCGGTGGATACTGTATGGGCCCTCCTCATCTTCTGGTTCGCGGCAAGCCCCAATAGAGGCCTCTCACCAGACGACGTGTTCTTCATCTTCGTGCTGCTGGCTGCGGCTTACCGCTGGGGCCTGCGCGGAACCCTGGCCACTTCGGGCGTGTGGGGCGTGCTCCTGGTGGCCTACAAGATACTCACGGCTTTGGGTCTGGAGCACGTCTGGCCTCTCCCCGCGGAACAATCGAGCCGCTTCGTGATGCAGGCGCTGTACCTGCTCGTCGCTGCCTATGTGGTGGGATATGTGGGTGAAAAGGAGAACCACCTGCGAGCCAATGCCTCCAGGATCGCAGAGGCCGTAGGGAAAGCGCGCTCGGAAACCGGATTTCGAGAAACCATGCAGGCTGTGATGGATACCCTGCTCGATCTGTTTGACACCGACCGGGCGGTGCTCGCGGTTCGTCAGACGGGCAGTGGCCGAGCCTTCCTGTGGGAGGCGGAGCGAGAACGAGGGACTTACAGGACCGTGGTCCAATTATCGGAACTCGAGTCCTTTCAGAAGGAAAGATACTTCTTCCCGGTTCCGGGACGGACATTCTACGCCTCGCGCCGGTCCATGCCTCGCCAAGGAGACCAAAGGTTCCAGTTGCTGGTCCGTGACGCCGAGAGCGACCACTTGGTTAACGCCTCCTGCTCGTTTCCCGATTACTTCCTGACTTGGCACCCCTGCAGCTCGCTTCTCGCGGCTACGGTCGCGCTGGGCGAGCAGAGTGAGTGGTGTGGCCGCCTCTTCCTCTTCGACCCGCGCATCGGAGACCGGGCGGCGAAAGTGCGCCTGCTTCACGACCTGGCCGAGGAGTTGGCTCCGGCGATTTACACGGTCTACCGCCTGCGCCGCCTGCGTTCCCGCGCCGTGTCGATGGAGCGGGCCCGGATCGCGCGCGAACTC
The DNA here is from genome assembly GCA_003224635.1 of Acidobacteriota bacterium. Lineage (GTDB taxonomy): Bacteria > Acidobacteriota > Terriglobia > UBA7540 > UBA7540 > QHZK01. Next base: position 4,121 of record QHZK01000375.1, read on the forward strand.
CACGACGGGGTCATCCAAACCCTCATCGGCATAGAAATGGAGGTCGCGGTGCTGCGTCGCCAGGCGGCCATCGACCCGGTTCGCATGGCTGACGAACTCCGGCGCATCCACGGTCGCCTGCGCGAGGAGATCCTGAGCGTCCGCGACTTGATCCAAAGAATAAAGCCGATCGAGCTCAACGGCAGGCAATTCCTTGATTCCCTGGCCCAGATCGTTGATAAGTTCCGCCACGAGACGGGGATCTCCGCCACCTTCGTCTCCGAGTTCCAGGAAATCACTCTTCCGCAGCACCTGGCTCGGGAGGTGGCGCGTATCATCCAGGAAGCGCTGGTCAACGTCCGCAAGCATAGTCAGGCGCGCAGCGTGGTGGTCCGC
>QHZK01000376.1 GCA_003224635.1 Acidobacteriota bacterium
CGGATTCCACGTATCGGTGAGGGAAAACCTCAATAGCTGGTTCGGCGGAGACTTGGATTTCAGCACGAACTACGGTACCGAGGCCGGCTTCAATGTCAACACGCAATCGATCATGTACGGTCCGGTGTTTGTCTACCGAAAGCGGTCGCGCGTGACTCCTTTCGGTCATGTTCTGCTGGGAGCGGTGCGCGGTAGTGACGGCTTTGCGGGTATTTCTAAGTCCGCTACTAAGGTTGGCGTGGCGCCAGGTGGGGGCGTCGACGTCAAGTTGAGTGACATGGTTTCCATTCGCCTCGTTGAGGCCGACTACATGATGACGCGTTTTCTTGGCGTGAGACAAGATAACATCCGGGTCTCCGCCGGCATTGTCTTAACGTTTGGCAAGAAATAGCCGGACTCCTGCCTTCAGTAACCACACAACTTCGACCTCTGGGTTGCGCGCCCGATGAGGTTCCCTACTGCACCGTCGGGTGCGGCGCCGGCATGCGGAGGTCTAATTCCTCCTCGATGAGGTCGAATGTCAACATCAGGTCTTCGTAGTCGCGCTTGGCGATGCGCCCGACCCGGTATCCCGACTCCACCATGTCGCGCTGGCTGAAGAGCTCGAAGGCAGCTTCCATACGTCCGCTGCTCTCCAAGGTATTGCTGAAAACTCGCTTCATGTTTTGAATGTAAGCCTCTCGCATGTTTTCCTCTCGCTCCGTGGGGGTATTCCCCGTGCGTTTCAATGTTGGCGGTCTGTCAGCGTGGCGAGCTTTCTCGCAAACGCCAAAACGACTTCCCGGTCAGGCTCAACCATCCGAGATATAAGATCTCTGAGCCTCAAAAGAAACTGAACTTCTGAGTCTGCCGCGGTATCTTTCGCGGCCAATTCAAGCAGAGCCTCGCGCGAACCCGGATTGGGCGCTGGCGGCAGGTCCTCTTGCTCACGAAAAAGCAGGTGGAGCGGTACGCCTAGAGCCCAAGCGAACCTCTCAAGGGTTTCGAGTGAGGGTACGGTGTGCCCGTTCTCTACCCGAGACACGTAACACCTGAGCAATCCCGTCCTTTCCTCGATATGTTTCTGAGAAAGGCCCTGTTGCTGCCTGACGAGCCGAATTCGTTCCCCGATCATAAACATCGATCTTTATCCCCCGAAGAGGTCCTCTGCCCACCCTGTCTTTCGCAGAATCGCAATGGCTGTTTCCTGACAGGTGCGTTAACTTACTAAGCAACCTGACCTCCAAACTATACTTCTTGGCGCTGGCGCAATCCGTGTCCCCAACCCAAGGGCTGACAGCGGCGCCCCCGCCATGTCAATTCGACGCCCCCAGACAACAGCTTTTGTTACATAGCGATACGAGAGGTCTAACGACCCATCAAACGGCGGAGAATCCTTACGTTCTGCCGCCCAATGGGCGACCTCCATCTACCCGCAGCGTCGGTTCGTCTCCAATTGGCGACACAACCAACACGAGCAATGGCGCTGGCTGGCTACCACTCAGTAATCCTGTGCTGAGGACATTAAGGGGCGGGCGGCGTTCGTTACTGCGAGGCGCCTTGAGCGGCTCTTCAGCGCCCTATACGCCTTGTTTCTGGCTCAAAAAAGACCGAGAAAGCACCCAGCAACCTGCGGGGAACCTCGCTAACGTTGTCCGCGCCGCGCGGGGTCCTTCGTCCAAACAAGAGGTCATGTCCCGCCCCGTCAAGCGCAAGGAGAGCGGTTCGAGCCGGGATGAGCTGCAGGGCTATTCTCACCTCTTCGACCGACCCGAAGGGGTCTCGCGTGCCCTGTACAAAAAGCGCAGGCGTGCGCAGGGAGGGGAAGTGCGCGGTGCGGTGTTGGGACGGCTGGCGTGGCGGGTGAAGCGGGTAGGAGAGGAGCAGCAACCCGCTGACCACGCCGGGGTCGTCAGCGGCGAGCATGGTCGCTTGCCTGCCACCGTAGGAATGGCCACCGAGAAAGACCCGCTCGGACGAATCCTTAGGCTCGAGCCTTCGAAGCGCATTCACCGCGTTGCGCAACCCATCGCGGTCCTCGGCGGCCTCTCCGAAAGCAGGAGGGCCGTGCGCGCGCTTCTGCCGGTAGGGGAGGTCGCAGCGAAGCACCGTGAATCCGGCATCAACGAACGCGCCGGCCACTGCCACAAGCAACGGCGCGTCGCAATTTGAGCCCGCGCCGTGCGCGAGCACCAGCGCGTTACCCGAGGGCGCGGCGGGACGGTGCAGGAAACCGCGCACCTGCGGCGCGGAATCATCTGCAAACGGAGTTACGTCAACGTGGGCAAGCAAGCTGGCGCTCCGCTCGGCCAGTAGGAATCATAACGCCGCACAAGATTTGGCGCGGTTGAATTTCAGCGACCGACCTCCCTCATTGCAGGCTTCAGCGTAGTGGAGTGGCCGCATCGGCTTGGACAGGACCGTCTCCGGTTCCCCGAGCCGCCGGAGGCGAAAGCGCTGACACCCCGCTCGCCAGTATTGACTGCGTGGCGACCTGTTCGCCTCTCTTTGCCATGGTCTTTACCTCCCTTTCGATCATCGAGTCTGTGTTCCACGACTTGCCCAAACCCGCGGCCCTGATTCGCGAACCACTGCGTGGCCCTAGCAGTTTGCCGCAAGCAAGCTGCAGCGCGACAGGGAATCGCGGACCAGCTCGACAATGCGCTCCGGTTCGTGCTTGTCCGTGAAGAAGCGCACGCCCAGGCGCGCGTAGCGCACCGCTAACTCGTCGGGCAGGGCGCCACTCTGCATGACGATGGCCAGCGTCGAGTCGGTGAGGCGTCGCAGTTGCCGTAACACCTCTTCGCTCGTCAGGTCAGGGAGGTAGTCGTCGAGCAGCACCAGGTCGAACGCCGACTGCCGGAGAATCTGGACGGCCTCGCGCCCGCCCCAAGCGGTCGTAGTCTCGTATCCCGCCTCCTCGAGTAGTTGATTGAGGAGGGTCAGCACGCTTTCGTCGTCATCAACCACGAGCACTCGCGGGCGGTATTCCGTCTCGCGCTGCGCAGGCGACAGGGCTTGGGGAAGTTTCACGACCTGAGCGCGGGATTCCTCGATTCGACTGACCCTCGTCTCGAGCCAGTTCCTTAGGGCTTGTTCCAGGGCCGTCTGATCGTCCCTGTCCAGCAGCTTGTCGATTGTCTCTCCTCGCGGGCCCATCGGTATCTGGTGGCACGGCAGACCCTTCGCTCGGGCCGAAGGTGGCACAAACTCCATCAGAAGGCAATCACGGCAGGGGTGCGTGTTATTGGGATCGCCGAAGTTCAGGCAACTCGGCGACTCTCGGAAGACCGCCGTCGGTTTCTGCGGCGTGCGGACGGAGCGACCGTAGCCGCCGCTGTTGACGAAATCAAGCTCAAATTGCAGAACCTCCAGGATGTCGCGATCATCTTTAGGCATTTTGCTCACCTCCACGAGTGCAGGCCAGCCTGCGTCATCTCCGCTGGGTAGCGCGGCCTGCCCAGGTCGTCTCAACAGCCAGTGTACGAGTGTCGTCTGGCGGAGTCTGTGATCAGCGTCACAAACGCCCGTGACATAGGTCACAAACGATGGGGTTAGGGAAAGGCTTGCGGTGCTGCGCAGGATGCGCGGACGAGCCGTCGATCGCGGTACGGCCTCTTCTCAGAGGTCAAGCGTGGCGGTAACCGTGCCCTCGCCGGTGTCCTGCTTGAGGCGGAACCCGAGCTTCTCGCACAAGTGCTGCATCTCGTAATTCTCGGCCAGAATCGTCGCCGTGAGCCGCCTCAGTTGCTCAGTGCGGCCCACGTCCACCAGCCGTTGCCACATCGCTGTACCGAGCCCGCGATGCTGGAACTTGTCGCTGACGACCAGAGCGATTTCGGCTTCGCGGGCGTTGGGCAACTTGGTGAGGCGCGCCACCGCCGCTATCTCATAGCCGGCAACCGGCGAGTCCTTGCGGTCCGCGACCAAGGCGATCTCGCGGTCGTAGTCGACAAAACAGATTCGCGCCAGGCGCTCGTGCTCAACCCGGCGGCCGAGGCTCAGCGCATGGAAGTACCGCATGTAAACGCTGTGCTCGGAGAGGTCCCGATGGAAGCTCACCATGGCGGGTTCGTCCTCCGGGCGGATGGGACGGATGGTGAAGGCGGAGCCGTCCTTCGCCTGGAAGGAGAAAGTGTATTGGATGGGATAAGGGCGAATGGCGAGCGCCGGCAATGCGTCGTCCGCAGTGGCCCAAGGATGAAGGATCACGCGCGCGTCCAAAGCGACGACGCCCTCGGGCGACACCAGAAAAGGGTTAACGTCAACCTCGTGGATTCGCGGCTGCTCGACGATCATCTGGCTGAAGCGCACCAGCGCCTGTTCCAGCGCCTCAAGGTCGACGGGCTTCCGGCCCCGGACGCCCTTCATCGCCCGGTAGATGTGGGTCTGCTCCATCATGCGCCGCGCCAGCGTGGTGTTCAGGGGCGGAAGCGCCAGGGCGCGGTCCCGGTAGACTTCGACCAGTTGCCCCCCGGTGCCGAACAGCAGCACGGGGCCGAGCTGGGCGTCCACCGAGCTGCCGACCACGATTTCGTAGCCTTCTCGCCTGACCATCGGCTGGACGGTGACGCCGCGAAAGTGTCCTTGGCCGGCGCGCGCCTCGACCGACGATTCGATCTCGCGGAAAGCACGGCGCGCGGCTTGCTCGTCGGCCAGGCTGAGCTTGACGCCGTCGACGTCCGTCTTGTGCGTGATGGTCTCGGAGTGCAGCTTGAGCACGACGGGAAACCCGATCGCGGCGGCAAGCTGGACAGCCTCTTCCTCGCTGCTTGCGACCCGAGTATCGACCACCGGGATGCCATACGTCCGCAGCAGCTCCTTCGACTCGAACTCCGTGAGCTGAGTGCGGCCCGCCTGGCGCGTGCCCTGGATGACACACTCCGCCAGGCGGCGCGCGTGTTGGTCGTCGGCATCGGCGACGAGCGCC
>QHZK01000377.1 GCA_003224635.1 Acidobacteriota bacterium
ATACATGACGTTCCACGTGTAGCGCGCTCCCAGATTCAGGGTCAGCTTCCGATTCACCTTCCAATCATCCTGGAAATAGGGCTCGAATTGCCTCCAACTTGCGTGCTCTTCGCCTACGCCGCCCAGGGCGGTGCCCGTCGTGTAGTCGTAAGGCGTCCCTTCGGTGTATGAATCGATGATGCCCTGGTACATGTCCGCCAGCGCGTTGCCGGTCGTCCTTGGGTTCCCGGCGCCAAACGTGAAACTGCCCTGAGCATCGGTGTAGTTGAGGACGCTGTGGTCCTCGTAGTTCAGGTAGAAGACACCATACTTTAAGGTGTGCGTTCCCCGAGTATAAACAACATTATCCTTTAGTGAAGCGGTCGGAAGTGTACTGTTATAGTTGTAGTCGACGCTGGCGTCCTCGGAGAAGCTAAACGGCGTCCCACCGCCCACCGAAACGCCAGGAAGGACGGTAACGTTCTTGTTGATGGGGAAGATGGGCGCTACGCTCCAGTTGGAGGGCTTCAGGATCGAGCCCGAGGGCGAGCCCGGGCCGGCCTTGGTACGAATGAAGTGCACGTCATTCCCGTACGCGAGGATGAACTCGTTCATCAGGTTGGGCTTGAAGGTGTGGGTGAGATGCAGCACGGCGTTCTTGGCGGGAACCCCCCAAGGGCTGGCGATCGTGTCGTAAGTGCTACCCGTCCAAAGGGCGGGCAAAAGGTTTTGGGTCCAGGTATCCTGCGTAAACCGCACGAACACCGTCGTCTTGTCGCTGACGTTCTGGTCCACGCGGATTTGTTCCTGACGCCAGTCCGTGGGAGTGCTAGGAGCCTTCAAGTAGCCATCAATGCCATTGTTGGGCAACGGGACCAGACTGTTCATGATGGCTTGCGCGTTGGGGTCTATGGGGACAACGTCGCCCGGGAAAGCCGCGCCGGTCGCCGGATTGACCGGCACGACGCATCCCGAGGCAGCAATAGCGTTAAAGTTCGGGGAAGCAGAGTCGCATTCACTGAAGTCTCCCTGCCGCATGCGCAGGGTGGGCGTATTCGTGTTGAAGATGGTCGACCCCTCCCGATACTTGGCCCAGCTTTGCGACCAGAAGAAGAACGTCTTGGACTTATCGGTGTTGTAGTGCCCCGGAATGTAGAACGGTCCGCCCAGCGTATAGCCATAGAGGTTCCACTTCAGGGGGCGCTTGGGCGCATGACCCCCCGGCGGATCGATCTGCCGGTTCACGAACCAATCGTTGGCGTCCATATGGTCGTTACGAACAAATTCGTAGGCGTCTCCATGGAACTCTTTCGTCCCCGATTTCGTGATGACCTGGATGTTGGCGCCGGCGCGCATACCGACGTCTGCCCCGTAGTTCGACGTGGAAATGCGGAACTCCGCGATGGAGTCAAGGGCGGGAAATGTGTCCGGGGACGGCCCCCCGGAACTTGTGTCGTTGTTTTGGGCACCCTCGATTTCGAAGTTGTTGTAATAATCGCGAGTCCCATTGAAGGAAATGCCGGCTTGGGAGTTGTGACCCAACTTCGTCGGGTCCCAAGAATCCTCGGGGGCGGCGCCGGGGGTGAGGATGGTAAGCATCTGATAGTTGCGCCCCACCAGGGTCAGGTCCTGAATCTGGCCTCCGCTGACCACATCGGAAACCGTGGCATTCTCCGTTTCAACTTTGACGGCGCTGCCCCTGACGGTGACTTCCTGGTTCACCTGGCCGACCGTCATCTGCAAGTCCACCCGCAACGTTTGACCGACTTGCAAGGTAATTCCCGACCGCACGAGCTTTTGAAAGCCCGTGGCCTCCGCGGTGATAACGTAATCACCGATGGGAATCCTGGCGGCCGTGTATTCCCCCGCCGAGTTGGTCACCAAGTCCCGCGTGAAGCTGACATCGGGTCGGGTGACTGTCACCTTGGCGCCCGGGATCGCGGCTCCCGAGGCGTCCGTCACCGAACCCACCAGCGTCGCCTGGTCCTGTGCCTTAGCCGTGAAGGACAACGCGAAGAAAAGTGTCCCTGCCAGCAGAGTCAGGTGTCTTCGATCAAGCCCAAGCTGTGGCCGGCGGGTTTCTGCCAGGGCACTTTCGGTCTTTCCCATAGCACACCTCCGTCTCAGATTACTGCTCCGACTGACGCAAAGAATTACTTGCCGATCAAAACTTCAGAGCAGAACCACGGGGGCTGGAATTCTCCGATCCCTAGTTCTCCGTGATTATTCAACCCTGATCTCCCACGCCGACGCTTGGAAGGTTCGGAACTAGTTTCGCTGGCGCCTAGGTACCACCGAAGAGGCCCGGCTGTCAAGCGCAAACTCCAGGTTTAAGGCTTCTCGCTACCACGACTGCAGTTTCTCACCAGTGTTTGACGGGCCAACTGCGGCGGTGCAAGTTCGACTGAGTGTTCGCCACACGCGGCGCGACACGAAGATAATTCGCTTTGACCCGATCCGGCCGCCGGCGTATGATTCTGCGGAAAGGTTAAAGTTGAGTGTGGACGGGTTAACGCGGCGGGATATTTTGATCCGATCATTACGCTTGGGGGGAACAGCGCTCGCCTGCAGTCCGCCATCCTTTTCTTGGGAAAACAAGCCCTTGCGTGGCCGCACGACAGGGCTTAGCGCCGCGGCTTTCTCCTGCGACGTCACGCCCCCGATTGGGAGTCCACTGGAGGAATGCGACCCGCCTGTGGCCACCTCCGTAGACATGCCGTTGTTGGCGAAAGGCGTGGCGCTGTCGGACGGGAAAACCCGCTACGTTCTTTGCTCCTTCGATTATTGTGAGCTGCGGAACGGGGCCCGCGATCTTTTCCGCCGAAAGATCGCCGACGCCGCGCAGGTGAATGAACTGCACGTAGCCGTTCATTGCGTTCACCAGCATGATGCGCCGGTCTACGATGTCGATGCTGAGAAGCTGATGGACTTGGCAGAGTCGCCGCCCCATATCGCGGACCTCCCGATCCTGGAGGCCGCCTCGGACCGCGTCGCAGGAGCCGTCCGAGCCGCTTTCGAGAATCCCCGCCCACTGACTCACGTGGGCTATGGCAAGGCGAAAGTGGAGAAGTTCGCTTCCAACCGGCGAGTGCCGATGTCCGACGGCACCATCGGTGTGCGCTATAGCTCCTGCACCGATCCGGTGCTGGTCGCGGCGCCGGAAGGCCTCATCGACCCGTGGCTGCGCACCGTCACTTTGTTTAACGGGGAGCGCCCCCTGGCGCGGCTGCACTATTATGCGTCGCACCCCCAAAGCTACTATGGTAAGGGTCACATGAATCCCGATACGCCGGGGCTGGCGCGAGCGCGCCTGGAAAAAGAAGAGGGCATTCCGCAAATCTATTTCACAGGCTGTGGAGGGAATGTGGCCGCGGGGAAGTACAACAACGGTTCGCCCGAGGCTCGCGCGCAACTCGCCGAACGCTTGTACACGGGGATGAAAGGAGCCGTCGCCGCCACCGAGAAAGCTCGGGTTTCGGAAATTTCCTGGACCAGCACCGAGGTCCGATTCGCGCCGCGCTCGGAGCCGGAGTTCTCCGAAGCCTATTTCCGCAAAATCCTTGCCGACGCCAGCAAGCCCTATCACGAGCGTACCCGAGCTGTGTTGGCTCTCGCCTCGTATCAGCGTTTCAAAGTATGGCCCGGCATTGACTTGTCGTACTATCGACTGGGTGCTGTCCATATCCTGCACCTTCCGGGGGAAGCTTTCGTGGAATATCAACTCTATGCCCAGAGCCTTCGTCCGGGTGATTTCGTCGCTGTGGCCGCCTACGGTGAACTGGGCACGGGTTACATTTGCACTGACAAGGCCCCCGGCGAGGGAGGATACGAGCCGACAAACTCCTTTGTCGGACCGCCCAGTGAATCCCGTCTCAAAGCTGGCATCCGGCAGTTGTTAGGTTAGGGAATTTGGTCCCCTGCTGGAGTCTCCATGTGCAGATTTACGATCTGTTCCGCCGAAAACTAGCGAACGCGCTGGCCGCAAATGAACTGCAAGTGAAAGCTGCACTGTCTCACCAGCACGACGCTCCCGCTGCTGACACCGATCCGCAGCTTCTAAACCGGAGGGAAGGAGAATCAATCCCATGAAAAGGCAAGCGCTGACTCGGCGGGAATTTCTGGAGAAAACGTCTGCGGGCCTTGCGGTGGCGAGCGTCGCTCCACGGAGCTTTGCCGCATCGGGGAACCCCAACGCGCTGGCACTGCACGGAGGCACCCCAGTCCGCTCGGGGCCGTTTCCCGGGTGGCCCCAGACCAACGAGACGGACGAGGCGAATATTCTCAAATCGCTTCGCAATCACCGCTGGTGCACGTTCGATGGCGAGTTCATTCCTAAGTTTGAGAAGGCCTGGGCGGCAAAGATCGGGTCGCGGGGGTGTGTCATGACGCCTTGTGGTACGCACGCGCTCCACATGGCCCTGGAGCTCATGGGCGTTGGCCCCGGCGATGAAGTCATCGTCTCGCCCTTCACCTACATTGCCACCATCGATGCCGTGATGCTGTGTTACGCCTTGCCCGTGTTCGCGGATTCCGATGTGAAGACCTTCCAAATCGATCCGGACGACATCGAGCACCGGATTACTCCGCACACACGCGCGATTCTGCCGGTCCATATTCTGGGCGCACCCGCTAACATGGATAAGATTCTGGCAATCGCGCAGAAGCACAACCTTCCAGTGATTGAGGACGCCTGCCAGGGGCACATGGCGGAATGGCGGGAGAAAAAGCTCGGGACTTTGGGGACCCTTGGCTGCTTCAGCTTCCAGGAATCCAAAAACCTGCCGGGAGGCGAGGCGGGCGCCATCGTGAGCGACAACGACGATCTGATCGCGCGGGGGTACATGTTCCGCGACTTCGGCCGGGACCCGAAGAAGGGCTCTTACGCCATTCGAGGGACCAAGTACCGCATCTCGGATTTTGCCGCAGCCGTGCTTATGGCGCAGCTTACGCGGTTTGATGACCTCTGTCGGAAGCGCGAAAGACACGCCGCCTATCTGAAGGAAGAATTGAAGAAGATTCCGGGCATGATTCCCCAGGAGCACTATCCCGAATCCACACGCCAGAACTATTATTGCTTTGGGCTCCGTTACGATAAACAGCATTTCGGCGGCGCGCCTCGCGCCAAAGTGGTCGAGGCCCTCAACGCAGAAGGAATCCCGGTCACGCCAATCTACTCGCCGCTCAACAAAGAACCCTTCATCGAAGAGAACCTCAATTCACGCAGTTTTCGTGCTGTGTTTTCAG
>QHZK01000378.1 GCA_003224635.1 Acidobacteriota bacterium
TGCCCACGCGAGCGATATTGGAATAGACCTTCTCGGGGCTCACTCCCAGGCGCTGCCGCACCGCATCGGTGATCCGCTGGTTCGCCTGGTGAGGGATAAAAAGGCTCAGTTGGTCCGTGCAAACCTTGGCTTCGCCGAGCACGCGGCGCGAGACGTCCTCCAGGCTTCGCACGGCAACTTTGAACAGCTCATTGCCTCGCATTTTGATGTAGTGCTCGCGGCCTTTAACCGTCTCGCAGGACGCCGGCCTGGCGGTGCCGCCCGCCGGGATGCAGAGATGGTCTGCAAACGTGCCGTCTGTGTGCATTTCCGAAGCCAGGATGCCGGACGGTCCCGACACCGGGCCGAGCACCGCGGCCGCGACGCCGTCGCCGAAGATCACGCACGTGGCCCGGTCCCGGTAGTCCAAGTAACGGGAGAGCAGTTCGGCGCCAACCACCAGCACGTACTTGGCCTTGCCGGTTTTGATAAACTGCTCCGCCACGGTCGTCCCGAAAAGAAACCCCGAACACGCCGCCGCCAGATCAAAAGCGCAGCACGCCGGCGCACCCAACCCCCGCTGGATGAAAGCCGCAGTAGAGGGAAGTGGCATGTCCGGGGAGATGGTCGAGCAGATGATCAGGTCCAGTTGCAGGGGAGTAAGCCCCGCCATATCGAGGGCCTTCCGGGCAGCCTCGATGGAAAGGGAGGACGTGGTCTCGTTTGGACCCGCCTGGCGGCGCTCCTTGATCCCCGTCCGCTCCGTGATCCACTGGTCCGAAGTATCCACCAACTTCTCGAGCTCGGCGTTGGTGATCACTTTCTCGGGCAACGCCACGCCGGTGCCCAAGATTCCCGCTGAAGCCATGGTTACTCCGTTTTCATACAGAGCGACATAAGTTGTAGCGGCGCTCGAAGTCTGTCCTGTAAGGGAGCGCCGACCGGCGGTCGCAGACCGCCGCTACAGCGGAATGCGGCATAACTTCCGTCGCTCAGGATAACTCTCGACGAAGCGGCCCGGGGCCGGGATTCGGGGGTCAGGGCTCGGAAGTCGAAGAGCAGCACGGCGGACTGACCGCCAGGCTCAATCTTGGCGCATGGGTTTCCAGCATCCGAATCCGAGGCCTTGGCCGGCGCAAGAGGGTTTCCCAGCGTCCTGTCTATGTCTGTCGCAGGGAGGCCCTAGCCAGTTCTCGCTCAATCTTCTCGTTGATTCGCCCTTCCGCGAACTCCGCCGCCACACGGATGGCGTTCTTGATCGCATTGGCGCTCGAACCGCCGTGGCAGATGATGCACACACCGCGCACGCCCAGCAGGGGCGCTCCGCCGTATTCCGAATAATCCACCCGCTTCTTGAAGTTACGAAACGCCCTGCGCGAGAGCAGCCCGCCGACCTTGGAGGTGAGCGTGCTCGATAGCGCCTCTTTCAGCAGGCTCGAAACCGCCTCCACCAAACCCTCGCTGATTTTCAGCGCCACGTTGCCGGTGAAACCGTCACATACAATCACATCAACCCGGCCGTTGTAAAGGTCACGACCTTCGACATTGCCGACGAAGTTAACCGGCGACTGCTTGAGTAGAAGGAACGCCTCGCGGGTCAGATCATTCCCCTTGTGGTCCTCTTCTCCGATCGACAACAGACCCAGCCGGGGGCGCTCGGCGCCGAAGATCACCCGGTAGTAGACCTCGCCCATGACGGCGAACTGCTCGAGGTGCGAGGCCTTGCAGTCCACGTTGGCCCCGACGTCGAGCAGCACGGCGGCCTTGCCCTGCGAAGTGGGAAACACGGCGGCCAGCGCCGGCCGGTCGACGCCTTCAAGCACGCCGAGAACAATCTTGGCCGTCGTCATGACGGCCCCGGTGTTGCCGGCGCTGATCAGCCCGTCTGCCTTGCCCTCCCGCACCAGCCGTGCTGCGACGCGGATGGAGGAATCGCGCTTCCGGCGGAACGCCTTGGCGCCGGCGTCCTCCATGGTGATGGCTTCGCTCGCGTGCATGAGTTCGATAGGCAACCCGCGCGCGTCCCGGCGCGCCAGCTCCCGCTTCAACGCTTCTTCGCGCCCGACCAAAATAACTTCGGCGTACTTCTCGCGGGCAGCCAGGATCGCCCCTTCCACCTCCGGCTGCGGAGCGGCATCCGTGCCCATGGCGTCAACGGCGATTCGTCGCATTGCGGTGTTTGGGCGAGTTTGAAACCCGCCCCGTCACTTTTAGAGAGGAGCGGCGGGCGCGAAGTGGGAACTGGCTTTGGTCCGCAAGCGCGCCCGGTCGGCGACCCTTACGATGTCACTGCCGGAATCAGACGGACTCTTTCACCAGAATTACTTCCCGCCCGCGATAATAGCCGCAGTACGGACAGGCCTGATGGGGAAGCTTGGCTTCGTGGCAATGCGGGCACTCGGCCAGCGACTGCGGAACCAGGAAGTCATGGGCTCGCCGCCGGTCGCGCCGCGCCTTGGAGTGTCGTCGTTTTGGATTTGGCATGGTCCCTTTCGGTATCAGTTTGTCAGTCGTCAGCACGACCCAAGGGTTTCCGGCCATGCATACGCAGCCACGGCAGCCGTTTGCAGAGAGACGAAGCGCGTCCTGATGCAACATCAACCGACCACTGACCGCTGATACAACTGACAACTGACTGCTGACCTGCTGAAAACTGCTTCACTTGAGCGATGCAAAAGGAGAATCGAGCTGCGGCGTCGCACACTGACACCCTTCAAGATTAAGGTTGACTCCGCAGACCGGACAAAGTCCCCGGCACTCGGGCCCGCAAACAACCTTCATCGGTCGAGACAGGATCACTTGCTCCGTGACCAAATCGATCAGGGGTATCCCTTCCCCCGAGTAAAAGCCGACATCGAGTTCGTCGTAGGGAATCTCGATCTCCTCGTCGCGCGCAATGTCCTTGATCGGCCTGTAGAACAAATCGAAATCGCGATCGACCGGAATCTCGACGCGCGACAGGCAGCGATCACAACTCGCTTCCAGCTGTCCGTCGAGGTGACCGCGAACTCGGATCTCGGACCCCTCGAGTTCCGCCACCGCGCCTACTTTCAGCGGACCCAGTTGCCGGAATTCAGCCCCGCGGTAGTCGATCTCACCGGCTGAGTAGGTCCTCGAAACCACAATCTTGTGGAGTTCCAACTCCGCGGGGGTAATCAGCACAGGCCACCTCGCGAATTCTAATAAACCATTATAACCAGCCGGACCCTGTTGGTCAAGAAAACGGCTCCCCCAGCGCAACCCTTCCGATTCGGCAAGTATCGACGGCACAGGCGCTTAGGCGCGCTCTCAGGGCAAGGTCGGCGGGCCGTTGCACAAAACGGCAGGAACGCTTGAGTTGGCTGCCTTGAGCAGGAATCAGGGCCACGTTCTTAAAGTGCGCGGGAATTGCCGATTGAAGAGTCTAAATTGAAGATTGAAAGCCGCAGTCCTTGAGAGCGCCATCTTGGCCGCTTTGCGCTCGGGACTTGGGGCTCGCGAGTTGCCGCGCTTAGGGTTGATACAGATAGCCTAGGTGGGAAACGAAACCCGAGGGTGTTCGTTCGAATAGAAGCGATCCCGGGAGGTCCTCTGGGTCGCCGCGGGCTTCGGTTGACCTACGGAACCGGTGTCGCAAACCCTATCGGAGAAGTCGGAGGGAAAAACCTCTTAAATTAGATCTCCCTCACCATACCTGCACCTTCCCCGTAATCCCCCCGGCGGAGGCGACCAGGTAGAGATTCGTCGGGTCGAACATGGCGGGCTGGAACCAGATCGAGCCGGTCGAGGTCATCTGGATGACGGCGCCGATGGGCGCGCGGCCGAGCAGGTGGGCGACGGAGAAATTACCCGGAACGCTGGGCGCAAGGCTGATCTGGCCGTAAATGCGGGTGGCCTGAGTGACCGAGGTGACGGTCGCGGCGCTGGTGACAACTTTTCCGATCAGCGCGTCACCCGCGTTCGCGCCTGTTGCCCCGGCCTGGTAATAAAAGCCGCTCGCCGAATTATAAAAGACGTAATTCGTGGCGTTGGCCGGCGCTGCGGGCGGGACCGGAGCGGAGGCGGGCGCGTAACGCCTGCCTTGCGCGAAGAGGACGCCGCCGGCCAGGCCGGGCGTGAGGCTCGACGAAGCCGAGAGCGTGAATCCCGAGACCACGCCGTTGATCCCGAGGTCGCTCGTCTGCGGGGTCTCGACGTCCGACAGGAACGCCACGTTCGCGTCGAGCAGCAGCCAATTCGCGTCCTGGTCCGCTTCGTAGCCGGTCAGGCCGTGCTGCGGCTGGACCAGGCCTTTCCTGGGTAGGACTGTTCTGGTTACGGCCATTTTGAAGTACGCTTCGCTTTCAGGTTGTCAGTACGCTTCGCTTTCAGTTTTTCAGTTCTTGCTGACAACTGACAAACTGACAAACTGAAATACTGACTTACTTCTTCAATTCGCGACGTTCACGCTCGAGCGCACCGCGACGCAATACACCTTGACCACTCCCTGGTTCTCCGCGCCGCTGGTTGACCAGTAGGTCTGGCAGGTGAGCGCGCCCGTCGCGTCGTTGACGTCGAGCTGATAGGGCACGACGATCAAGCTGCCCTGGCCCGCATCGTTACTGGCCAGGACCGGGAA
>QHZK01000379.1 GCA_003224635.1 Acidobacteriota bacterium
AGATTTGCGCGCGCGACTGCCGGGTGCCCGTCGCCGCCGGATCGAAGCGTAAGGAGTCCACGGACACGACCAGCCAGGGAAAGGCGGTCCGCGTGCCGGGCCCCTTGTGGAACTCCGCAATCGGGCTGAGCGACGGGTTGACGATCCCGAGCGCGCTCGCCTGGTCGCGCTGGATGATGGCGATGAGCTGGTTCACCAGCGGTTTGGCAAAGGTCGCGTTGTACGCAGGCGTATACGGCATTGCCTAAAGTTTCGCCACAGAGACACAGAGTCACAGAGAAAAGAAAAATGGCTTTTGAAAAATCGCATGGTTTTTCTCTGTGTCTCTGTGGCTCTGTGGCAAATCACGTTCCCCTCTTGTCGAACTTGCCGAACACCTGGCTCGAGCCGGTGTCGGCCGGCGTCTGACCCTCGGGCTGGTCGCCGCCGGCGATGGCCTTGAGCGCGGGCTGGGCGGTCTCGGTGCGCGCCTGCGGATCGAAATACTTGTCATAAGGGCCGCTCGCGAGCGGGCGGCTCTGCGCGTCGCGCGCGTCGAGGTCGTTTTTCATGCGCTGGTAATTGTCGGCGAAGGTTTTCGCCAGCGTGCCTGCGCTCAAGACGCCGAAGGTTGCGAGCGTCTGCCCGAGCTGCGCCGCCGCGCCGTAGCGATTGATCATCTCGCAGATGTTCGCGGCGTCGGGGGAGAGCAGGGCCTGGATCCCGGTCGCCGCGAGACCGGTCGCGACGAAACCGCGCCGCACCAGCACGGCGTTGATCTCCGCCGCCACGTCGTCAATGTAAGTCTGGATCAGCGTGTCGGCCGGCTTCTGCTGCGCCGTGCCGCGCGCGAAGGTCGGAAACATGCCGGCGACGTTGGCGATCGTCGTGTAGCCCATAATCGGTTCTCAGTTTTCAGTTATCAGTTCTCAGCTATCAGCTATCAGTCAAAGGCAACTTCTTCCGGTTCTTACTGACGACTGATAACTGAAAACTGAGAACTTCTTTCAGGCCTTCGGCTCGTCGAGCCGCTGCACCTGGCCGAGCTTGAGCGGCGCCGCTTCCTCCTCGCTGAGCTCGATCGAGCCCGAAGCGTCCACCGGGATTTCAGCGCCGTTGGCCGCGCTTCGGACCTTCTCCGGCGCGTCCTCTCCCTCGGGAACGTAGAGGCGAAGGGAATGCTCGATCGGCCGCAGGACTTTGAATTTGGGCATGAGGTCACTCCTTCGGGTTTCGGGATTCGGGTTTCGGGATTCGGGATTGAAAATTCTTCCTTCCCGAATCCCGAGTCCCGAATCCCGAATCCCGTTGTCTTTACGCCGTGGCGTTCAAAAACACAAATCCCCCCGCCGAGGCCACGAGCTGGATGTCGTCGTAGCGGTGCACTTCGATCACGTCGGCGGATTTCGACTCCTGGCGATAGCGCTTCACCAGCGTCCCGCTGAGTTCGGGCGCGCCGAAGAGCCAGCGAAACGTGTAGCCCAGCGTCACCTCGCGGCGGCGCGGCTCGGGCAGGACATAGGCGAGCAGGGCGTGCTTGCCCCAGACGAAATCGAGCGCGGGCGTCTGGCCCTCGTTCGCCGTGTCGTACTCCGCCCCCAGCACCCAGAAGTTGTCCAGGCCGAAAGCGGTCTTGAGCGCCTCGGGATCGAGCACGCCCACCTGCGTGTACTTGAACCGGTCGATGATCTTGGGGTGCTGCCGGAGGGCCGAGAACACCGGCCAGGAGACCGCCAGCGTGTTCGGCGCCTTGGCGATGGCCTTCTTGATAACCGTCTTCTGCGCCTCGACGGCGGAGATGGGGTCGGAGTTCACGTAGTCGGACCACTGGCTGGTGCCGGAAAGCGTGGTGTTCGAGACCGCGCCGCCGAGCACCAGGTTGGCCACTCGAATCTCGTGGTCGAGCAGGACGGCGTTGGTCAGGTTCTCGGTGGTGTTGATTTCGAGATCGACGCCGTCGGAGTTGGCGCGCTCTTCGTCCGAGATCTTGTCCTTGAGCGAGTGGTCGTCGCAAAAGTAGGCGTTGTTCGACAGCGTCCAGGGCGCGATCTCGCGCGCTTCGGCGCCGGCGTGCCGGACGGTCTCGTATTGCCGGAACTTTTCCTTGCCGTAGACCCAGTAGCGGCCCGACTGCTTCATCACCGGCGCGATGGGAAAGAGCCGCTCGGCGTAGTAGTCGTCGTTCTGGTAGCCGACGCTCACGTTATTGAGCGGTTGGTCCAGATATTGAAGCGAAATGTCAGCCATGCTTTTCTCCGGGCAGATGCTCCGCGTGCAGCGGAGCAGTTCAAGCCCTCCGGCGCGCGCCGTCTGCCCTTCGTGAGTGAGTCAGTTAGTCAGTTCGTCAGTCGGTCAGTACTGACAGACTGAAATACTGATTCACTGACTGACTCCGCTGGCGCGCCGCCTTCCGCTGAGATCCACCGCCAGACCCGGGGATCACCTCAGCCGCGTAGCAAGAAGTTCGTCAGTTGGTCAGTTCGTCAGTTGGTCAGTTCTTACTGAAAAACTGACTGACTGAAATACTGACGACTTCCTTTACATCTTGGTCTGGCCAAAGTTGAGGCGCACCTGCACGACGTCGTTGACGGCGGAAACCCCGTGCTCGGCGGTGCCGACGGTGTAGACCGTAGTCCCCGCCGTGATGCCCGACGTCGCCAGGCTCTGCACGCGGCCGTAGCTGTCGGCCACGATCAGCGTGTCACCCTGGTTGATCGCGCCCGCCGCGATGCAGCGCGCCACGCCGTTCACCTGCAGCGTCATGCCGCGATTGGTCAAGCTGTAGAGCGTGGGCGCCGAGCCGGTCACCGAGGTCGGGTTCGTGCCCTGGGGCACGAAGTAGTTGGGCTCGACGAAGTGCTCGGTGAGCACTCCCAGGACGCCCGCCGCGTTCTGGGCCGCCGGCACGGCCGCGTACTGCGCCTTCTGCGTCGAGCTGTTGGCCGTCGACTTCACCATCACGGTGAACTTGTGCGCCCTGACGTTCGCGTCCGACCGGAACCCGAGCGCCAATCCGTTGATTGCTGCCATGTCTCCTCCAGTTCTTCAGTCGGTCAGTTAGTCAGTGCGTCAGTTAAGTCAGCAAACCTTACAAACTGAAAAACTGACAAACTGACTAACTGAAATACTGACAAACTGACGTACTCCTTCACTGCGTGATCCCCGCCGCCTCGCTGTCGATATCGCCCAGCAGGCGGCGCCGGTGCGCGGCGCGGTAGCGACGATCGAGCTCGCGGTCGCTGGCCAGCGCCTTCTTGAGCGCTTTCGAGTAGCTCAAGTGCTCTTCGGCGACGAGCCGCTCGGTGCGGACGCGCACCTCATCGTCCACGCTCAACTCCGCCGTCGAGCCGAGGCCGACCGACCCCAGGCGCACCGAGGGAACGGCGCGCTTGACGTAGTCGTCAAACTCGCGCGGACGCTCGAGGGCGTCACGGAAGAAGAACTTCCGGTCGCGCGGCAGGATTTTGCCGGCGCGCACGGCCTCGTCGAGCCTTTTCTCCGCCTCCTGGGCGGCGATGTAATCGGCGAGCGTGATGCGGCCCTCGCGCGCCAGCGCGGCGGCGCGGGCATTGTCCAGCACGCCGCTTTTCACGGCCTCGCTCAGGAGCACGGCGCGTCCGCCCGCCTCAGTCCCTTGGGCCTGGTCCACGGCCTCGAGGCGCCGCCTGATCTCGTCAAACGTGGTCGAGGGGGCGACGCCGAGGCGCTCCGCGAGCTTCTGGCTGGGACAGTCGGTCGAGGCGTCCTCAGTTCCGTTCGGAGCGTCCGCGCCGCCGTCCAGGTGTTGCTGCGCGTAATCGGCGAACTCACCCGCGTCGATGAACCCGAGCGGCTCGTCCTCGTCAAAAACTCCGTGATGGCCGGCGTGCGGCCCGTCATCGAGTTTCTTGAGCGTGAGCTGTTTCATTTCTGTTTCTCCTTCAAGGGCTGGGAGGGCGGTTAATCGGGTGATCCCATTCGCTGCGCACAGGGCAGGCGGGTGATCGGATGATCGGGTCATTGAAAATCCAGAGCGAGATTCTTCGCTTCGCTCAGAATGACAAGCGAGGGGCTCAGAATGACGAATGGCCCGATGGCTCGATGACCCGATGACCCGATCCGCAACGAGGTCGGTCAGCATGATCGGCGGCAGCTCTTCCAGAAACGGATGATTGGTGAGCGCGCCCGAGGTGAGCGTAGCGCCCTGAGGCTCGCCGGTCGCCTTGTCGCGATAGTTCCAGTCGATCGAGGGCGAGAAGAAGCGATACGCCCCGCTCTTGATCAGGCCGAGCGCCTCTTTGGTCCACTCGACCAGAGCGTACAAAAGCCGGTGTCCGGTGTCCGGGGTTCGGGGTTCGGGCGCTCGAAATTCTCCCTGCCCTGATGCCGAGCCCTGAGCCCCAAGTCCCGCGCTTTTTTCCCGAACCCCGAGCCCCGAAACCCGAAACCCGAGCTCGTGGATCCAGCCCGCCGCCGGCACGGGACCGCCGAGGGCGACCTCGGGCGCTTCACTCGCGTGCTCGTAATCAATCACCACCTGATCGTTCTTGCGCTTCTCGAAATTGCGCGCCATGGCCTCGAGGTCACGCGAGGTGATGGAGAACTCGCGGCCGCCTTTCACCCACCTGCCCTTGAGCGCGATCGGGATCTCGTAAAGGTCTTGGGCGCCGCGCCGGACGGCCGGGACGCGGGCGGAAAGCAGGGTGGCGAAGTGATTGCGAAATTCCAGATTCGAAATTCCAAATTCCAGACTCGAAGCCTTGCGCTCGGTTGGCCTTAAACGTTCAGTTGTTGATCTTAAATTTGTCATGTCAATCTCACATCTGCGATATTCAATATTCCTTTTGATCTTGAATTTGTAATCTTCAATTTTTAATTTGCTTTCGCTGTAGGGGCGGTCTATGACCGCCGACCAAGATGCTGCAACATTCCCGGCGCTCATAGAGCGCCGCTACAGCAGTTCTCCTACCCTTTGATTTGGTCCTCGCCTTCGGTGACGACCTCGCCCCGGATCGCGACCACGCCCGTCTTGCCCTCTTCGGGCAGCGCGAGTTC